>JAQUVM010000099.1 GCA_028693355.1 Burkholderiales bacterium | reverse complement strand
GAACGAAAAGAATGGATAAAAAGAAAGAAACTTTTTGAATTAAAGACAGATAGAAAAATAACAACAGAACAAGAAGAAAGCGCTAAACAATTCCTTAAACTTGCAAAACTAGACGAAAGGAAGTGATTACATGGACGGCTGGGTAAAGATAGGCACTGAACTCGATACAAAGTCTTTTGACGCACAAATAAAAGAAGTTGAATTACAACTCGAAGAAATAGAAAACAAGCTTAAAAAGGCGGATATGGGCTTTGAAGTAGGCGACACAATGAAGTTAGAATCGCAATACGAGAAATTATCGCAAAAATTATCTACGCTAAGAACAAAACAAGCAGATTTAAATAGACAAGACTTTTCTAAAGTAGAACAATCGCTCGAAAAAGTAGGTAGCAAAGTTGAAACAGTAATAAGAAAGATAGGTAAATGGGCATTAGCAGTGTTTGGTATTAGAAGTGCTTATATGGCAGTAAGAAGAGCAGTAAGCATGGTTTCAAGATACAACGAGCAGATTAAAACAGATTTAGATTATATGGGATTTGCTTTATCAAGTATATTAGAGCCTATAATACAGTGGTTAATAAAAGGTGTGTTTACATTACTGCAATATGTAAATTATATAGCAATGGCTTGGTTTGGTGTGAATTTATTTGCAAAAGCAAGTGCAAAAAGTTTTGCAGGAGCAAACAAACAAGCAAAAGAACTCAAAAAGACTTTAGCGGGATTTGACGAAGTAAACATACTAAACGATGATGGTTCAACTGGTGTGTTGGGTGGTGCAGTAGCACCAAGTGTAGATTTATCAGAAATGGATATAGAAGTTCCAAAATGGTTAGAGTGGATTGGAAACAATAAAGACAAAATATTACAATTTTTTATAGAGTTGGGTGTTGTAATAGGTGCATTAAAACTTGCTACTTTCTTTAGAACTTTTGATTTAGGTTTAGGAATATTTATAGGCGGAGTTGTTTTAATGATTGCAAATATAATTGACCTAATAGATAATTGGGAAAATTTAGACACCAAATCGAAATTAATTAAAGTAGCGCTAGCAGTATTAGGCGGTGCCCTAATTGCACTGGGTTACGCAATAGCGACAGGATTTTCGGTAGCAACTTTAGGAGTAGGCGCACTTATAGCAGGTTTGATAGCTATAACAACAGTTGTAGTCGCTAAATTAGCTAATCAAGAAAAGTCAATTTTGTCGGTAGTGGATGCACAAGAGAACTTGAAAAAATCACAAGAAGACCTAGCTACTGCAACAGATACTTATATAGACGCAGTAGACAGAGCAGAAGAATCGCTAAAAAAACTAGAAGAAGCAGAAAAAAACAATAAAATAAGTGGTGAAGAACTGTTTAAAGAAGTGGAAAACGGAACATTAGACTACAAAGATATGAATGACGCACAAAAGGAAGTTTATAAAGCATATTTGGATAATGATACTGCTCAAAAGGATTTAAAAAAGAGCACTGATGATTTAACTACAGCAAAGAAAAACGAAATGATAGCGTCTTATAATACTCAATTAGCAATAGCAAAAGAAACTGGAAACTACGACGATTTTAAAAAGAAAGTAGTAGATGCATTTAAAAAGGGCGAATTAACAGCGGGTGAAGCAAGAGACTATATCGAGAGAGCGATGGGAAGTATGGGAACTTCTGCAAGAAATACTTTCGGTAGTGATATACCTAATGAAATAGCAAACGGGCTTAATCCCACAAGATATGAAAGTTTAGGTACAAGATTAAGAAACTGGTTTAGTAATTTATGGTCTGGAATTAAAAGCTTTTTCGGTAAAGTAAATATACAAGCAAATGTTAGTGGCGGAGGTGGTGCTTTTGCAACTGGCGGGCTTGTTGTACCAAGACTTGCAAGTGGCGGACTTATAAACTACCCTAATCGTGGAGTACCGTTAGGGCAAGCAATAGGTGGAGAATCAGGAACAGAAGGTGTTATACCTTTAACAGATTCACAAGCAATGGAAACTCTAGGACAGGCAATAGGTAGATATATAAGAATAGATAATTTAATTGATGTTAATATGGATTCTAGAAGAATAAATAGACTTTTAGCACAGTCAAAAGCAAGAGAAAATTTTGCATTAAATGGATAGGTGGTGGAAATATGTTTATTAATAAAGACAGTATCGTTATAAATGGCGTTTCTATGGGAAAATATCTTGTAGAAGCACAATTTTTATATCCTAAATTATGGGGTTCAGATACTGGAAGAGAAACTTTAGCAGGTACATTTGGCGGAACATTTAAAGGAGTATTTCCAAAACTTGTTTTGCAGTATAGAAAATTAACTCAAACAGAGCTTGAATTACTTTCACCGATATTTGACAGTCCGTTTCAAACTTTAACTTATTATGATACATCAAAGAAAGCTAATATAACAATGACTACTTATAGCGGAGATTGGGCTGTAATTAATAAGACATTAGGCGTCAATGAAGGGCTTCAAGTGTCATTTACTTCGACTAGTAAGAGGGTGTAGCAATGAGAATATTTAGTAATAAATTTAGAGAATCGCTGAGTGGCATAAGAGAACTAAACTCGGTTGTTATTTATCAATCAAAAGATAGTTATTATATATTAACTAGTGAAAATAGTGATGAACTACTTACAGAGCTGACTGATTATTTAGCAACTGAAAAAGGACCGTTAGAATACGACAAAGAAAGTATAAATAATCTTAATCCAGTTTTTAATGTTAAACTATTAAAAACAGTATGTAAAACAATACAAATAGATTGTAAAAATACTATTGTGCCAAAAACCTGGTTAAATGCGAAAATAGGGGTTAAAGTTGATGAATCATACGAGTATATGGATTATGGTAACTTTTACATAGTTGATAAACCAATATATCAAGCTGATACTAAATCTTATTTAATAACTGCATACGATAAAATGATAGAAAGTATGATTAAGTATGATGATAGACCACTCAAATTAACATATCCAATTACCCATAAAAATTTAGTAATAGCGATATGTAAGCATTTGGGTTGGAAATATAATTTAGGTAATTATCCAAACTATAATAAGTTAATTGAAAAAGATATATATATTGGCAAGTCTATGACTTATAGGGATATACTAGATGACTTATGTGTTGCAACTAGTGGAAACTTCTTATTTACACTAGAAGATGTATTTACATATAAGACACCTACGGAAACAAACGAAGTTGTTAATGATTATGATTTAAAAAACAGCAATGTAAATATTGGTAAAAAGTACGGTCCTATAAATATGATAACGTTTACAGATGGTAACGATGTAACAACACTAATAGGGCAAGATGAAGAATCAATTGGAAATAATGGACTAACTGAAATAAATATAATTAATAATAAGTTACTTGCTAATGATACAGATGGAGTATTTTTCAATGAATTATTTAATGCAATAAATGGACTTGAATATTATACTTACGATGTTGACACAGCTGGATTATTAATATTTGAACCACTTGATAGGTTTACAATAGATCATGATGGAGAAAATTGCTCGTGTGTAATGTTTAACGATGATATTAAACTAAATCAAGGACTTGTTGAAACAACTTATACAGACGAACCAGAAGATAATGTTAGTGATTTTACAAGTCAAATGCCTACTACAAATCAAATTAAAAATGCAGTCATTAAAGCAAATAAAAGTGCAGGGCAAATAATACTTAAAGTCAATTCAGATGGTAAAGTAGTACAAGTAGAATTAAATACTGATGCAGAAAATGGTACAGAGTTTAATGTAAAAGCAGATAATATAGATTTCGAGAGTTACACATTTAATTTAGCTACAAAAGATATATCTATTATAAGTGATAATATAGACATAACAAATAAAGGAATACAATTAAAAAATGGAGCAACAATTGCAAACCAAAACGGACTTATTTCAATGTTGCAATTTCAATGTTCTGGTGGCGAGAATGATTTAGGTTGGTGGGAAAAAGATTACAATTATGATACAGATACAGGCACATACCTAAAACACGGATTGCAAATTCATTATAATATACCTGAAAACTTTCAAATAATTAGCGCTTATGTTCAATTAGCCCATATACCAACTATTAATGAATATGAAACAGTGCCAGGAACAGGATATTATAATAGTTATGCTAGAAATATAAAACTATATCAATGTATTGATTTTTCAGGTTTAAAATATGAAAGATACGGGTGGACTGGAGATCCCGATTATTCATATTTACCAAAAACAGCATTAAATTGGGATAACGGAACATGGGATAGCGATGGCTACACAGGAGACGTCAACAATGCAACAAAGGTTACAACTGGAGACATTAAAACTTATTTAGAAAGTGGTAGTTCTAATATGTTACTTATTGATACAGACGACTTTTCTGTTTCTGGTTTTGTAGACAGCCTACAAAAAACAGCAAGAGCTACAGCAACTTTATATGTAATTGGCTACTTGCCATTTACGAATTAGGGGGAACTATGAAAAAGATAAAAGCAATAACAAGTTTACAACTTAAGCCAATTATAGAAAAAATAAATGAGTTACTGGAAGAATTGAACAATAAAGGTATTATAATTTTAGAAGATGCAGAACCGATTAAAAAGGAGGGCGATACTAATGGCAGTCAGGAAGATAAGTGAGTTAAATAACTTAACAACTCCAAAAAGCGACGATTTAATACCAGTCGTAGATTTAACTGAAAACGAAACTAAAAAAATAACATACGATAACTTAATAGGCAAGGATTTAAGTGCAATAAATGATGAATTAGAAAGTCTAGATATAAATAAAGCGGACAAAACCGAAACAGATGAAATGTTGGAACAATTAAAAAGTGGCTGGTGCAAATTAATTGCAACATTCACATTTGAAAGTTTTGACAGTACAGTTGCAACAGCAGTTATAAATACAGATATAGATTTAACAGAAACAATTGAACTAGGAGATAGAATAAAATTCACACAAGATGGTGCAGTAAAATTTGGAATTGTCACTGCAAAAACAAGTACACAATTAACATTATTTTTAGGCACAGATTATATTTTAGAAGATAAAGCAATAACAAATGTGTATTTTTCACATATGAAAACACCAATAGGATTTAATACTAATCCAGATAAATGGACTGTTAAAACAACATCGAATAGTAATGTCAATCAGAATAATCCAACAGTTAATACTTGGTATAATTTAGGTGCTTTAAAACTAGACATTCCGATAGGTAGTTGGAATGTTAGCTATTCATGTTCGATTTACAGTATTAGAGAAGCAGAGGGAACAGTAGATATTCAAACAACATTATCCAATTCACAAAATACCCAATTATCTAACGAGTACAGTAGTTATGCTTATACAAAAAACATATTAGAATTTATGCAAGGTACATCAAGGTCATTTAATTTGAATTTAAGTTCTAAAACACCATATTATCTAAATGCTAAAACACGTATTTCTGGAATTACTGGAATTTATTTTTGGGGTTCTTATGGAGCAACAGTAATAAAAGCTGTATGTGCTTATTTATAACAAAGGAGGAAATTATGGAAAATATACAAATAATTTATTTATTAGGGTTTATAGTAAGTCTTATTGCAGTAGTAACTCCTATAATAAAACTAAATACATCAATTACAAAATTGAATGTTACAATGGAGAACTTAAATAGGATAGTTTTACAAAGCGAAGAAAAAGTAAATAACCACGAAACAAGAATAACACTTTTAGAAATAGGGGGAAAATAAAATGGATATATTATCAATAGTGATTATAGTAATTGGTATTTTAATTGCAGTAGGAATGCTGTATTTTGCAATTAAAAATAAAGGATTAAGAGAAACAGCAATTTATTTTATAGTAGAGGCAGAAAAGAAATTTGAACACGGCAAAAATAGCGAAAAATTTAACTATGTATTTGA
>JAQUVM010000098.1 GCA_028693355.1 Burkholderiales bacterium | reverse complement strand
AATAGCATGGTTCTCTTCAGCAATTGCCATGCTAGAAATGAGTATTAACGAGATTAATAAATTTTTCATAAAATTTACCTCTGAAATATTAAATACTGTTTGAGACCAAAAATAGTATTGTAATACTTTTTTTTGATCTCAAACAGTTAAGTATAGTTTTTAAATAAATAAGTAAAAATTATACGCTATCTATTATTTATCTACCATAAATAACTCGTAATTAATTCAGAAGACCAGTTATTACTCATTCCATATGTGGAAGCAGATCCAGGTACCCATTGATTAGCAAAAGATGCAAACAATGTTAATCCTTTTACTTGTGGTATATTATAAGTAGCCGTTATAAAAGCTTCTTGAGTACCATTCATAAAAGACATATTGGTATTTGATAACGTTATGTAACCTGGACTAATTTGTAAATCACCGCCTAGCAAATTTAAATCAACAGATGCTTTATAAGAATTACCAGTTAATCCTTGATTTACCATATTAGTTATCCAACCCTCAGCATACAATGGATCACTACCTAAGTTGCTTGTATATGGAGATATAATAGCTCCACCACCAACAGAGTTAGAGTTACCCCATATAGAATTACCTGCTAATACAAAATCAATCCAATCAATAGTAAGGCTGGCTTGCAAACCAACAAACTTACTATTTATATTTGAGGATGAAACAAAAGGATTATTTTCATATGCAGTAGAAGCACCAAAATTATTGTCAACGCCTAATTGCCCCGCAAAATTTAATGCAATAGATTTACTCAATGGTACATTTACTGATGTATCGCCGTATAACAATGTGCCATATTTATCAAATTGATATGCCCATAGACGTAAATTATAGTTATTATCCCATGCATAATAATCTGCACCAAGTGCTACAGTTCCATTACTATTTGTATTACTACTTAAGTAATTATCTCCATATTGCGTATTTAATAAAGTTTCACCAGTAAACTTATTTTGGCCAGAGCTTTGCATTGCATTAAAAGCTAATGCTGTAACTAGCCAACCATTTCCTGCATAAACATTACTTAATAGCCCTTGGTATGTCATTGGAACGCTAATATTAGTATTAAAATAACTTCCTGATAACCATGGATTGTCATTTATAGCAATATATCCAACATCAACACTAACAATGTTTTCATATTGATACTCCCCAAACATTTGAGTGAGCGCTATTTGTTGATTTGTTGGGGTTAATAATCCACTATTTGTATTAACACCATTAAGGTTGTTAGCAAAAAGCGGGTTCATTACTGTTGCCGCCCCTCCAACAGAAAACCCTGCAACACGTCCAGTTTGCGCAAAAGCAGTTGCTCCATATGCATAACTATCGTTTTTAACACCATTTGCAGAAATCGAAGTACCTCTCGATGCTTGTGCTCCTGAGTAAATATTATAAGTTCCATCATTAAATAATCTCTCAATAAAGTCATGAGATTCGGATGCAATATAATTATAATTAAATCCGCCTCCAGACTGTGCTGATAAATATGGATTTTGAATAAATGCACCAGGGAAAATGATCATTTCATTATAATTTATATTGGGTTGACTGTCTAAATTATTAGACCTCATATCATTATTGTTTAAACTATCCGCAGTTACATTATCAATAGCATCTGCATAAGCATTACTAAAGATAACTAGCGTTGCGGTAAGAGCAAAAGGTATTTTTTTTATCATATAAATAACACCATAAATCAAACTATCATATAAAAATTCCATTCACAAAATCTCCTTATCAAAATGTGGTATTCTGCAATGAATACGAAAAGAGATATGAATGCTCCTTACATCTAAAGATGGTTCTATTTGTCCAAACCACGTCCATATGATGTCCATTCATTATTATGTTATCCATGATTCTCCCATCTATGATCATTTAAACTATCCGCAGTTATATTATCAATAGCATCTGCACAAGCATTACTAAAGGTAACTAGAGTGTCCGGTGTTTTTATACTCCTCCTGATGGTGATCTATACCATTACCGAACGTAATACTCCACTTTAAGCGATCTAAAATCTTAGCTGGATCAAGACCTCTTATATCATCAGCCCAACGTATGTTATTGAGACCCAGCTCTGCTGCCCTCGCATTAAACTGATCTATAAGTTTATCACGGTTGCCGCTCCCTCCTCGTAAACCGAATGGAATCTTTCCCTTGGGTCCAATATGATAAGTATATCTACCATCAACAACCTTGGTTCCTAGAGGAAGCTCGATAACCCCTCCATCACAAATTATAGTCTTTCCACCGTTTGGGTAAGTAATCTTGGCTCCCTTAGCAACATTTACGGCATGACGAATATCTGAAGCATCTGTTGCTGCCACCATATAACTATGATTCAAACTGTTGTAACTCTTATCCAACTGTGCATTTGTTTCTGTAAATTGTTTATTTGTACCGTTTACACTTAAGGTCACATCTTGGCCTGAATAAGCATTTGTAATAATATTAAGAGTATCAATTTTATTATAATCATCATAAGTATATGATATGTGATCGTCTAGATATACAGGAGTATTGGGTTCGCGAAAATTATTTTCATCTATGATTAATTCGTCACCTTTTTCATAGTTTACATACATTGCATCACGCATATAACTATGAGGATAAATATCGTAATTATGAAAATTTCCATTAACGTACCAACCATCTGAAGCAAGCTTATAATCAAGATACTTCAATTCTTTTTGTTTAAATTGACTATCATGTGATGACTTTTTATTTTTTATAGTTCCATGTGATGCTGCAAAACTAGATGCAATCAAACCACACATTAAAGTTGAATATAATATTTTTGTCTTCACAAATATATCTCCAAATATAGTAGTTAAAAATTATTTATATATAACATATAAAATATTACCTAAAAAATATAATAGTAATAATCTATAAAATATTGTTCTTCCACATAAAGTGAAACAAAATTATAAAGATAAGTTCTATGGCTGTATACAACATCATTTATTAATATTTTCTACAAGTTAATTTCATATACCCTACATTATATATGATATTAGCAGACATGTCCGCCTACTAATAGTATACAAGTGTTAGTTTTATACAAATTTACTAGTAGATAATAAGTAAATATTAGCTAGATAAGCTATTTATAAATTTATAGGTTTTTTATTTAAGTTACTGCAAATAAAAGGATACAAGTATTTGATGGTTTAATTAATTTGATAAATTTTGCCGTAAATATAATTTTATTTTTTAATAATAATCATATAACTATATTTTAAAAAAATTGAAAATAATTACTTAAACGTCTATTATTTGTTGTAAAAATACACTGGACTATACCTTAAAAACCGCACGCATGATAAGAGCCTAACTTAATTGTATCATTAATATTTTGTTTACAATATTTCATTTCAAATTCGATTGGCGAATCACCATTCAAATAAGAATGAATTCTTTCTTTGTTATACCAAGTTTCAATATAATCAAAGATGCCAAGCTTTGCCTGTTCTCTGGTTTTAAATTGAGTTTGAGATATGTATTCTTTTTTCAATGTAGCAAAGAAACTTTCAGCCACAGCATTATCCCAACAATCGCCTTTTCTGCTCATGCTACCACGTATGTTGTTACTAGCTATCATTGCCTTATACTCCTTTGACGCATACTGACTACCACGGTCAGAGTGGAATATTACACAAGTTGGATTCTTACGTAATCTCAATGCTTTTAGTAAGGCACTGACTACCAAGTCTTTGGTCATGCGGCTACTCATTTTGTAGCCAATAACTCTTCGTGAGAACAAATCTATTACAGTTGCTAAATATAGCCACCCATCGTTAGTTCTGATGTACGTGATATCACCAACCCAAACCTTATTATGTGCTGACGCTTTGAAATCACGTTCAAGTAAATTATCAAATAGTTTATATCGGTGGTTTGAGTTATTTGTATTACGCCTGTATTTTCTGTAATAACAAGGTATCAAATCATTAACCTTCATGATTTCCAGAACTTGCGGATAACTGCACTTTACCTTTTTGCAAGCGTTGAAATAATCTAGTTCCGCCATAAGTGCGGTGACTACGATTAAATGCATCAACTACTTTTCTAGCTAATTGTTGTGACTCCAATAGCTTAGTCTGATGTTGTTCATAATTACGTAACCAATCATAATATGAACTTTTACTAACATTCAAAATAATACTAGCTGTTTCAATATTAATCCAAGCACTATTATCTTTGATGAACATATACTTTACCGTGCTTGACTTGCAAAGTATATGCTGGCTTTTTTTAATATCTCAAGCTCCATTTTAGCTTGTGATAATTCTTTCTTTAGCCGAGATATCTCTGTTTGTTGCTGCAAAGAATCTGAAACAGAGTTTTTACGATAGCGGTCTAACCAACCAGACAGAGTCTTTTTATGAACTCCATATGCAATAGCACATTCCTCAATAGTCGCATAAACACCACTATTGTATACACCGATTACTTGTTGAATAAACTCTAATGCATAACGTTTACGTACAACACGATTCAATGAATTACTTGATTCTAAATTACTCATTTCACACTCCAATAAAGATTACTTATTTTAACTGAAGTCTCTTATCTTCCGTGCGGAATTATTGGTATAGTCCATTTAGCGAAGTTTTTCATAAACTCACTGCCGTTATCAGTTAGGATAAAGCGAGTGTTATCAAATGGTAGATACTCTTGTGCTTCACGCAAGATAATGGTTGATAAACACTTTCGTGTTAATCATAGTAATAATGAGTTTGCTAATAAACAAACTCATATTAACGGCATAGAAAGTTTTTGGAGTTACGCCAAAATTAGATTAGTGAAGTTTAGGGGCATCAAAAAAGATACCTTCTATTTACACTTAAAAGAATGCGAATTTAGGTTCAATCATCGTAGTGATAATTTATATGCTACAATGTTAAAATTAATTCGTAATAATCCGCTCTAATCTAGGCATGACCCTATTTATATTTAATTTAACTTAATCTGCTTTATTCAGTCTTAAGTTGAGGGCTAATAGATCTCTTAGGAATATATTCTATATCAACTACCCTTATCTTAGTATTTGGTATTATGTTTATACCTTTTTTAGTATCCCAATTTATCTTTACAGGGTAAACACTCCAATCAAATTTTAAAGTAATAACTTCTATTTTAACTACGCTACCCTTATAAGTAACATAAAGAGTTGAAGCATTATTACCTTTATTAACGGTAACGCCATTAATCTTTCCTAATGCTTCCTCCAAAAAATGAATATAATCTATATCAGCTGTTACAAAATCTATATCATTTGGGTTTGTAGTTATACTAGCATCTTGCAAAATACGCGCGAGAGAACCAGTTATAGCAAAATGTTTCCCAAAAGTATGATCATTAAATAATTCTTCAATCAATGGCAAATATATCTCTTTAGGTATACTAGTAGTTAATGGAATATCAACTTTCTCGGTACCTTTAACTTGAGCAGGTCTTTTGAACCTATCACTCTTCATCCCACCTTTTAGAGTTGGTTTGCCTGTTTTTATAATAATTTGTCCATTATGCATAACACGCCCTGTAGCTATACCACCTTTGATATAAGGATTATGAACAGTAACAACATCACCAGGTTTTAGCTTCGATTGTATTTCAGGGTCTGTACAAGTTACAACTCCATAAGTAGAAGTTTTTTGAACGCTAATTATTTTCTTTGATGAATTTATTCCATGAACAATAATATTATGACCAAGTTCTCTATCTCGCAAAAAATCATCTTCTATCTGTTGAATATTTGGGTGAGATAACTGTTGATCTGAAAAGGTAAAAAATTGATTTGTACCGTTTACACTTAAGGTCACATCTTGGCCTGAATAAGCATTTGTAATAATATTAAGAGTATCAATTTTATTATAATCATCATAAGTATATGATATGTGATCGTCTAGATATACAGGAGTA
>JAQUVM010000097.1 GCA_028693355.1 Burkholderiales bacterium | reverse complement strand
GTGTTTGGGCGCAAAGGCAACGAAAAGCTTTTGGCCTTACTGCTCAATGCTTTGTTAAGATTCACAATGCAGAAATGTTTATTCCTTATTTAAGTGATATGCAAGAGAGTAAGATATATAAAATGACTGGAGATGGCGACTATTGTAGTGTCTTTAATCCTTTTATAGAAAATAAAGTAAATGCATGGACATTTACATATGAAAATTTGCAAGAAAATAATTTTGGTATAAAATATTCTAAAGATGAAGATCCAGATGATGGTAGGCTATATTGTCATCACAGTGACAATAGTTACTGGAATGAAATTTATTCTGGAAAAAACATGTATCAACAGAATGCCTGTATAGGTATTATTATAGATAAGCATGGGTTTTATCATTCAATTATGTATTGGGTTGATAATGATAATAGTAAAGACATTTCTAAATCAATATTAAATTCTGCTGCTATTAACTTGGGTTCTGCCGCTGGATATCTTGATGAGAATAAAAATGCAATCATTGGTTTAGGTGGTTGGGTTATTCCATTGGATTCAACTATTTTACAAAGTGATGGTAAATGTAGCGGTAAAATAACAAAAAATAGTTTATTTATTAATTTAGATGAATATTTAAAATTTAATCAATCATTGGGTTCTGGGCACAAAGATGATAGTGCTGAGAATTTATTATCTAGGTTAGAGGATAAAAAACATGATAAAAGTGATCCGGATAATCTAAACTCTCTTAAAACAGATATATTTTTGGATAAAAATTCTATAGTTTTTGATAAAGATGGTAAATCTAAGTTATCGGTAATAACTAAAAATAATGCACTTGGTTATAATTACCATGCATTAAGCTTATCAGGATCTATTCAAGCAGATTGGATCAATACGAATATGCAGCAAATAAGATTTGCTAACTGCACTGCTTCGGAGTCTAACATGATAGTAAAAGAAAAATTTGTTTTAAGTGAGGCTTATAAGCTATCAGGCAATAGAAAACTTTTAAAAATTAGTAGTGATTTTACTGAACCACTTCTTATTTGTAAAAAAGATTTACGATGTAGTAGTGCCGATTATTGTTTTGTACCTGTTACTGATCATTCGATAAATTATACTTTTTCAGTCCTTAACAGCCATTGGACTAGAGGTGAGACTACGATTACGTGTCCAGATAATACATATTTAGATACTTCTAAAAAAATTAGTAAAACAGAAAAGTTCATGTCTACTACATATAATGCAACTACGAAGGCAAAGTGTATAAATAAGGATGGAGCTATCATTGAAACTACGTATGGATGTACCTTGGATTTTGAGCCAAAATTTACTTTTTTTAAAAAAACTATAGCTAGTAAATACAGTTTAATAGAGTCTGCAACCCTTTCTTATACTCCGACAAGATGGCAGGCAAGTGTACAGCCAAGCGTTCAGAGTATTATTTTTGATTGGCGTTCAAAAAATAACATAATATCTTGTGATTGCGACGGTAGGGAGTTTACGGATAAATACCCATCTTATGACACTCCTTGGGGACATATTGATGAAGGTACTTGTACAACGCAACCAGATTTAATATTAAATAATTAGTGTTTATATAGAAAGAAAGAAATGAAAAAAAGATTAATAACATTGTTATCATTATCAGTTGCGAGCTTAATCGTAGCTTGTGGAGTTGGTGAGACAACTAGTGGTAATTTATATTATAGCGCGTCGAATAGTGCACATTATGTTATTGAAAGTGGGATAAATAATCAAAGTGAATCTCAACTTTATATTAGTATGGTTACACAAGCCTCGCTTTGGAAAGCACCATTAGAATCGGTGCCAAGCTCTATCGTAGGGACTACTAGTTATACTTATAATCAAAATGGCATTTCAGGCACAGTTACTTTAAGAGGTGGTATACTTGGAATAAGTTACACATCAACTAATGGGGCTTGGATTGATTTTGCAGCAATTGAATCTCATATTGGTAGCAGTATTCCAAATGGTAACTATAATTTGATTTGTGATCAAGCTAATCTATCTCCATGTACTATGGTAGTACAAACTATAACAGGTGTTCAAGTTGTGACAGTTACTGAGTTTAATACTGTTGGAACAGCAACTACCTTATGTAGTAATAGTCCTATTACTCAAAGTGGGCAGAGTAACCCAATGAACCCATATTTATATTCATTCACATGTTCTAATTCTGGAGGTACTACTTCTGGGGTTTGGGATTTATTACCATTTACTCAGCATGGTGTTACAGGGTTTATGGTTGCAGAAAATAATTATTCAAGTAATATAACCGATGATTCAACTGATGAAATTGCTTTTCCTCAGCATAGTATTTCCCCAACAGGTAGTTATAATTATTTATATAATGGTGGTATAGGCATTGGCATAGGCGTAAACACTGCTTCTTTTTCGCTTCCATCTGGGATAAATAATCCTACATCTTTATGTTCTAACTGTGGGTTGACATTGGGAAGATATTATAACGGTGTGGCGGCAACTGGTTTTGCTTGGTATACACCTGATTTTGGAATTTCAAATTAAAATTTAACAGGTAATGATACAATGAAAATTTACCAAGATAGTTTTTTTGGATTTTATTTCTAGTTATTATCTATAAGATTATAGCTAAATATAAATCCATATTTAGCTTTAATCTTTAAAATATTTAGTGTAAATGATATAATTAAGGATGATACACCATAGAAAATATAAAACTTTCAAAAGAAATTAAGCAAGAAATTTTACAAAAACTACAAAAATACTGTGATATAAATTTTAATTTAAAATTAGGGCAGTTTGATGCAGATTTTTTTCTTGATTTTATTAGTGATAATTTAGGTGTATATTTTTATAATCAAGGGATATTTGATGCTCAAGCTATATTGAGTAAACGAATTGATGATATTCAAGATGCAATTTTTCAGCTAGAAAAATCTCCTAATATTGTGAAATGAGAATAGTATGTTAATAAAGATATGTGGAGTAACCACGCCAGAGATGGCACAAAAAGTGGCAGCTAGTGGAGTAGATTATATAGGACTACTTTTTACGAAGCATTCACCACGTCAAATAAATATGGATACAGCAAAATTAATTATTGATTCTATAAAAGATTACCCAACACAAGTTGTTGGTGTTTTTTTTGACGAAACACCAACTCAAATTGCCCAAATTGATGCAGAGCTTGGTTTAGATGTTATTCAATTACATGGTGATTTACCACGTAGTGGAGTCAATGATTTTACTCATAAGCCAATTATTTATGTGGCAGATGAGAATAATTTGCCTGAAGTACTTAATCCTGCCAAGGATTTTATTTTATATGAAGATATTACACCAAAATCTACAGAGTTTCGCTACTTTATAGCCGGTGGTATAGATAAGGATAATGTAACTGCTTTAATTGATAAACACTCTCCTCATGGTATTGATTTATCATCAGGTGTTGAAATTGAACGTGGAAAAAAAGATTTTAATAAAATTCGTGAATTTTTAGCAGTAGTTAAACCATCATATTATGGTGCATTTGGTGGTATGTTTGTACCAGAACTATTAATTGATCCTATTAAAAATCTGATTAGTGCATATAAAAATATAGTATTATCAGATGAGTTTCATGCAGAATTTATAGATTTATTAAATAATTATGTAGGTCGCCCAACAGCTCTAACACATGTTAAAAATTTTGCTCATGCAATCGGTTTAGAAAATGTTTATCTGAAACGAGAAGATTTAACTCACACTGGTGCTCATAAAATAAATAATGCACTTGGTCAATGCCTACTAGCTAAAAAAATTGGTAAAACTCGTATAATCGCAGAAACAGGAGCAGGCCAGCATGGGGTTGCAACTGCTACTGCATGTGCAATGCTTGGGCTTGAATGTGTGGTATATATGGGGCAAGTCGATGCCGAACGACAAGCTCCAAATGTAGCAAAGATGAGGCTTCTTGGTGCAAAAGTTATACCTGTGACAGATGGTAGTGCAACTTTAAAAGATGCAGTAAACGAAGCGCTTCGTGATTGGGCTTCTAGTTATGAAGCTACGCATTATTGTTTAGGTACTGCGCTTGGACCATATCCGTTTCCTCAAATATGTGCCCATTTTCAGTCAGTTATAGGCAAAGAAGCAAAAGTACAATTTGCTAAACAATCTGGTGGAGTTCCAGATGTAGTTATTGCATGTGTGGGTGGTGGTTCAAATGCAATAGGTATATTCCAAGAGTTTTTAAGTGATGAAAATATAAAACTAGTAGGCGTAGAAGCCGGTGGTATTGGTGACAAAGTTGGTGAAAATGCAGCCAGATTTCAATCTGGTCGCCTAGGTGTATTACATGGTAATAAAACTTATGTTTTACAGTCTGATGATGGGCAAATTGCTGATACTCATTCAATTTCTGCTGGGCTTGATTATGCAGCGGTGGGTCCGTGGCATGCTGATTTATTTGCTATAAAAAGAGCATCTTATGATGTGTGCTCTGACAGTGAAGCGTTGGCAGCTTTTCAATTATTAACACGTACAGAGGGGATTATTCCAGCTCTAGAATCATCACATGCTTTAGGGTATTTAATGCGTATTGCAAAAGATTTACCCAAAAATACTAAAGTATTAGTTAATTTGTCAGGTCGTGGAGATAAAGACTTACCAGCATTATTAGCAAAAGGAGTTTTAGATGTTACGAATTAATCAAGCATTTAAAGATAAAGCCAAAGTAGCATACCTTACAGCTGGCGATGGTGGTATAAACAAGAGCGCAGAATATTTTTTAGCTCTTGCTGATAGTAGTGTGAATTTATTAGAAGTTGGTATTCCGTATTCTGATCCTGTTGCTGATGGTCCTGTTATTCAAGCTGCAATGGAGAGGTCTTTATTATCTGGAACAACTGTTGATTCTAGTTTGGAAGTAGTTAAAAAAATCCGTGAAAAAAATAAAGATGTCGCGATAATTATTTTTACTTACTATAATCCAATTCATCACCATTTATATGATTTTCTAAATAAAGCAAAAGAATCAGGTGCTGATGGTATCTTAGTTGTTGATTTACCTTATGAAGAGTCTGGAAACTATCATCATTATTGTAAATCTTTAGGTTTATCGCCAATTACAGTTATTGCACCATCAACGAGTGCAGAGCGTATGAAAGACATATTAGCTAATTTAAATACTGGTTTTGTATACTATGCGTGCCAAAAAGGTACAACAGGTGCAAGAACTGGACTACCTGATGATTTACCAGTACAAATTGCAAATATTCGTAAGGTAACAAATCTTCCTATTGCTGTTGGTTTTGGTGTTGCTAATTCTACTATGGTAAAAGAGATATTAAATATTGCTGATGGCTGTGTAGTTGGGTCTTATCTAGTTAAAAAACTAGAAGATGAGATTACTCCAGAAGAGTTAAAAGTATCTGCTCAGGAATTATTTACCATATAATATTTTATGAGTATGGTTTAGATTATATAAGTATTTATGTTATTAAAGGATTGTTATGAAGAATGATGATATCTCAAAAGGTAGAAGAGGATTTTTATTAGCTGGATTATCAATTGCAGCAACTAGTGCAATTGCTTCAACTGTAAAAAAAGATCTTCTTACAAATAGTCAATCTTCAAATAGTATAGATAATAATGTAAAAAAATCTTTAGAATCTACTCAAGGGTGGAATGATGGTTTATCTCACCCAATCCCATATACGCCTAAATTAGGTACTGGTAAACAAAGAGGGCTTGCACTAGGTGGCGGTGGTATTTACTTACTATCTTTTTATTGCGGGTATTTCCATGGATTAAAAAAAGCTGGTATTGATTTATCTGAAGCTGATATAGTAGTTGGTACTTCAGCAGGATCAATAGCTGGTGCAATGCTAACTGGTGGGTTTCTTTGGAAAATCAGAGCTAAATTAAAAACAGTTGCATTTTTACCGTCGCTATTTTCTCTAATTTTACCTGCTGAAAAGCCAAA
>JAQUVM010000096.1 GCA_028693355.1 Burkholderiales bacterium | reverse complement strand
CACCAACTAAAATATTGTCATCATAATGAACTAAAATAGCTGATGCAATCAATGGTGCAAAGAAATTACTTAGACCTGCTGATAATGTATAGATAGAAATAGCAGCACCTTTATGATTAGGTTCTAAAATAGTAAATAATGCTGTCATTGGTACAAAAGCTGCAACAAATATCCCAAGTAAAACAGCACTAACTATAGTTAATATAAAACCATATTCAGGAAATAATGTTGGAACATAGTAGAAAAATAATGTAGATAGTGCCATTCCAATACAACCAAACCAGCGCATTTGCTTCATCCAATTAATATGGTCACTCATAACACCCCAAAATATATTAGTAAAGATGGTTACAAAGAAAAATACTGCCCATACTTCTAACCACTGAGTTAATGTAATACCTAAGCTCTTTAAAATTAGTGGCATAATAATAGGAAAGCCAAATAACGAAATAGTATTTACGATGCGAATATAAGAACAAATAAAGATATTTTTATCAGTAAACAAAATTGTTACCGCACGGGTTAACTCGGTTAATTTATCTTTAAGAGGTAATTTTGATTTACTTGTATCAACAGAGATATTTCTCATACTAATTATAGCAATTAATCCACCAACTGTTACCCATAGCGTTGAAAACCATAAAGTTCTAGTTTCACCAACTAATGTAGAACCATTAAGCGCTGCATCATTAAACAAGGAAATAGTAATGCTTGGTAAATAACTACCTAATACGCCCATACCAATTGAGTAAACCGACCAAAACCCTCCCATTGCTCCAGATACACGTGAGGCTGGTACTGTTTGCACTATCATCATTACAAATTAATATAAAATAATGGATATGCTAACCCTCTAACACCATAAAATAGTATCATAAGCGTAAAATTTTTATGCCCTAAACCAAATAGCATAAATAAAACATGCATTATAACCCATAAAAACACACCAATACGCATAGCTTTTTGTGGCGTAATAATTTCTGCAATAACTCCAGTTGACCAAGCTGCAATAGCCACAGCAAAACCATATACCGAAATAACAGCAGATGCTTGAGAAGCAGTAAACCCCAATGAAGTAATATGCCTTGATAAGAAGGCCATTTCAAAACCATCTCCAGCCATAAATATAGCAATCGCAACAAAACCCCATAATAAGTGTTTAGGTAAACCTAAAATATACTGACTATCTGACTCATTTAAATTATTACTTGTTGTTATACTTGTCATTAAATTATTCCATTGTTAGATTATTACTTATTGCATGCTTTATTTATATAAGTTATTAATTCTTCTGAATACCTAGGTGTTGCACCATCTTTAGAAGCAACAAATCCAGCTATTTGCACAGCAAACCCACCAGCAGACTGTAATGATTGACCTGATAAAAATGCTTTTAAAAACCCTGCACAGAAGCTATCTCCGGCTCCTACAGTATCAGCAACTTTAATTTTCACTCCAGAAATATCATAAATATGGTTATTATGATAAATTTCTGCACCATCTTTACCTTTTGTAATACACATAATATTAAGATTATATTTATTCATTGCTCTATTAGCAAAATCTTTTAATGTACCATCACAGTCAAAAAGATAGCGGTTTAAAAACAACGCTTCTTCATCATTAATCTTTACAATAGAAGATCTATGTAATAGATAGTCTAGCACCTCAAAAGAATAATAATTTTGACGTAAATTTATGTCAAAGAAAATATGTTTACAATTAATTTTTTCTAGAATATTTTTGAGTAAATTAAAATTGGATAAATTTCTTTGTGCAAGACTGCCAAAGCAAACAACATCCCATTCTTTATTTAATAAACTACTGAACTGTGCTTCGCTTAGCGAAAGATTATCCCAAGCAACATTTTCATGAATTGTATAAGTTGGTATTCCATTATCACCAAGTGTAACATTTACAGCACCAGTAGGATAATCTACTACATTTACAAACTCAGAGTTAATGTTATGACTCTCTAGGCAACTGGCAATGCCTTTCCCTAAGAAATCATTGCCAACAGCACTGACTAAATAACTCTCCATACCAAGTTGTGAAGCATGTGATGCTAAATTAAATGGGGCTCCACCAATATAGGCTTTATCCCCCATAATATCCCACAACAGTTCCCCTATTGCTAATATTTTCATATTATATTAATCTCTCTATTTATTATTCCATAAATTTTTTTGCAGTTAATTGAGTAATATCACCATTTTCAACTTTTGCTATATGAAAAATAATACTATCAATTTTTATAATTTCATTATTTCGTGGTTTATGCCCTAGATGATTTGTTAATAGCTGCTGAATATTATCAGCCTCACCCTCTTCATTATCTGGAATATCTACATCAAGAGCTTGCTCTAAAGAGTAGATAGAGCACTCTCCATCGGTATTAATAGAACCATCAGCATTGTGAATCCAATCATCTTTAGTATGATGAAATTCATCATGAATTTTGCCAATAAGAACATGCAGTAAATTATCTAAGGTAACAAACCCTATCGGCTTTTTCGCATCATAAATCAAAGCAATATGTGAACTACCTGTTCTAAATTTCTTTAAAACATTTAATGTAGTAGTTTTTGCTGTAATCTTTAGTATTGGCCTAACCATTTGATTGATGGTATGTGAATTATTTTTTGAGTTATTCACAAAAATATCTTTTACATGAATCATGCCTATAATATTTGCAAGACTATTTTTATAAATAGGATATCTAGTATATTTATTTTCTAAAATAACGGGCAAAATCTCTTTTAATTCATTACTTTCTTCAAAACAAATAAGTTCATCAATTGGACGCATTACTTCCGTTATGCGTAAATCTGCAAAATCTAGTGTATGCTCCATAATCTCAGCTTCATCAGCTGTTATTTCACCACTTGAACGACTAGAGCTAAGAATAAACTTAATTTCCTGAGTTGAATAATGATCGTGTTCTTGTTGAACTTTCCCACGAGTAAGTAATGTTAAAATTAGATTAGAACACGAGTTTAAAACCCATATTGCAGGATATGTTATATAATAAAAAACATATAATGGAATACTTGTTAATGTAGATGTTTTTAAAGGATATCTAATCGAAAGTGACTTAGGAATCAGCTCTCCAAGCACGATATGTAAAAATGAAATAAAAACAAATGCAGCTCCAAATGATATCGCTTCGATTGTGGCTTCATTTTTAATATGAAATAATCCAATAATTGGCTGTAATAAATATGCAGCTGTTGGCTCACCTATCCATCCCAAGCCAAGTGATGTCAGTGTAATACCTAGTTGACATGCTGATAAATAAGCATCTAATTGAGCGTTAATTTTTACTAAAATACGATCGTAAATCTTTTTACTTTGTTTTATAGTATTGATTTGAGTACGACGAACTTTTACCATCGAAAACTCGGCAGCAACGAACATACCATTTAATAAAACTAATAAAAATGCTATTAGGGTATAAAATAAACTGGACATATAAACCTTTTAAAGAAATGTAATCTGTATATTTACATTTTATACTAGGTATAAAAAGCAAATATTGCGAGTCTTATAATTTTTCTATTATGCTACTTGGATAGCGAACATCTGCTGATACTTCCACTAACTCATTTGGTAATTCTTTTGCTAAGCTTAATTGAGTAATTTTTTCTAGCTTATTAATTAAGCTACTATTTGTACCATTATCTAATGACTTAATTACTTCATTATACTGTGTAGACGCCTTATTTATTGAACTACCTAATAGAGCAATACGTTCAATAGTTAAACGAATTTTATCGCTTATTTCGCTAGCCAACACCAAAATGCTTTCTGCACGCTCTTCCACTAAATATGTTTCCCATGCTTTTTCTATCATACTTAAAAGCAATAATAATGTAGATGGTCCTGCAATAAAAATATTATTTTGATATGCTTCTTTAAATAAGTTTCCTTGGAGACGATTATTTTCCTCCACAACGATGTCAAATACCGCACCATTTGGAATAAACATTATCACATACGCAAAAACATTTTTGCCGGTAATATCTGCTAACGACTCTGCATAATTTTTACTTGATAAATCTTTAAAAGTAGTCCGAATAGCACTAATAATTGCTTTAGTTTTATCTTGCTGTTGTTCTATACTATCATAGTATAGTTTCATAATATTTTTACTATCAACAATCACAGCTCGATCGTGAGGTAAATTAATAATTACATCTGGAATTATTTTTTTATCATTTAATTTTAATTGCTCTTGTTCAATATAACTAATATGTTCAGAAAGACCAACGCTCTCTAAAATATTAGCTAAAATAATCTCGCCAAAGTCACCTCTTTTTTTACTATCTCTTGTGAGTGCAGTAGCTAGATTATTTGCTTGTTGATTTAGGTTTTCAGAATTATGATTAATTAATTTAGTTTCAATTTTTAAAGCATCTATATTTAGCTGTAACTCTTTAAATTTATCCTGTAATGGTGTAACTACATTATCTTTACTAATTTCTTTGAGTGACTCATTAGCTTTTTTTTCTAATTCATGAATAGCTATATTTTTTAACTGTTCAAAGTCTTCACTAATCTGTTTACGTAATTGACCAAGAGTGCTTTCTAGTTTTCCATATGCATCTTTTAGGTGTTTATTTTCTTCAAGAAGACTAGCTTTTTCAAATAATGCATTTTTTTCATTAATAAAAGCTTCTGATAGCTGAGATTCTTTTCTTGTATTTGATTGTTCTAATATATTTATGTCTGATTTAAGCTTATAATTTTCTTTATTGGTATATTCTAAATCACTATTTAGTCTAGTTAAAGATAATTCAAGCTCTTTGTTAGCAATTGCTAATTGTTGAGAAGTGTTTATTGTAGATAGTTTTTTAATTATGATAAAAGCTACACTAAGTAAAATAACTATAATTACCGCCGTAATTACTAATATCTCACTATTCACGTTATATTCCTGTATAAAATCTTAATATACTGATTGTAGCATATCTTTAGCTAATGTTAGAATATTGTATTAATATATTTTATAAAAGAAAAATTAGAATGCGAATTTTTATTATTTTATTTACTTTTTTGTCTAGTTTAGCACTTGCAAATCCCATTCAAATACAAGCAGCTGCATATAAAACAGAAAGTTATTTCCCTCTAATAAAAAATAAAAAAATAGCTATTTTTGCAAATAATGCATCAGTTGTAGATAATGAAAATATTGTTACCTTTTTAAAAAAGAATAATATTAATATCGTGAAAATATTTAGCCCAGAACATGGCTTTACAGGTACAGCAGATGCTGGGGATAAAGTAAGTAATTCTAATGTTGATGGAATTCCGATAATTTCTCTATATGGTAAAAAAGAAGCCCCTGATGCTAAAGACTTATCTGATGTAGATGTAGTTATATTTGATATACAAGATGTTGGCGTTCGCTATTATACTTATATATCATCACTACAAAAACTTATGGAAGTACTAACATTAAATAATAAACCCCTCATAATCTTAGATAGACCAAATCCAAATGCTTATTATATAGACGGACCTGTATTAGACAAAAAATATAAATCATTTATTGGCATGCAATCAATTCCAGTTGTATATGGTATGACTATTGGTGAATATGCACTTATGCTAAAAGGTGAACAGTGGTTAGATCTAAAACCAAAATCACTAGCAAGCAAATTAAATTTAACTATAATTACCATTGATAATTATACACATCAAGATGTTTACGCACCAAGCGTACGCCCATCCCCTAATCTACCAAACTTAAACTCCATATACTGGTATCCTAGTCTTGGTTTTTTTGAAGGTACTAAATTAAGCATTGGTCGAGGTACAAATTTTCCATTTCAAGTCATTGGTTCTCCATATCTAAAGCAGACAGAGTTTAGTTTCACACCAAAAAGTATGTTTGGCTCACAAAAACCACCATTAAATAATCAAATTTGTTATGGTTGGGATTTACAAATGGATTCAACAATAGCCAAACAACAAATTGATGGACAAATTCAGCTTAAATTTTTAATCCAAAGTTATAAACAATATGAAAGTAAAGAAGCTTTTTTTACAGATTT
>JAQUVM010000020.1 GCA_028693355.1 Burkholderiales bacterium | reverse complement strand
AGCTCTAAGCGTAAGTAATAATGTTACAGCCAATAAGTTAACAGTAAAAGGCAATTCATCTATCGGTGGCTCATTAATTGATTCAAATAGCTCTTTTAATGACAGCTGTACTGTTGGCAAAAATATTAACGCAGATAAAAGCTATTTTGCTAAAAATATAGAATTTGGTGGAACTAATCTAACATTACAAAATAAGAGCAAAGTGCTTGGTGACATAATTAGTACAAGTACAGAGTCTGTGACAATAGTAATTGATCACTCCATAGTAAAAGGAATTATTGGCTTTACAAATTCAAACAGTAAAGTAATTATTCAAAACAAAGGTCGCCTAATAGGAAGAGTATTTAATGGTAAAGTTGAAGATCTCACAGGAAAAGATAGTTATGAAGGTGATGATGAGGATTTTGCGGAATCAGATATTGCAATAAAATAAGACCACTAATAGTGGTCTTATTTTATAAAAGATTAGTATCTTTACTGTGCTCCAATAAACTGGCAAATACCATTATTTGCTTGCCCTGCAACTGTTGGCGATGTATAAGTACAAGCTAGACCATCTAAAGTTGATGATAGCATCCGTACATTTGTCTTACCAACCCACGTCACGTTGACTGCACTAGAAGCGGTTTCAACTTAATTAGTATCAGGGATAAACTCAGTACCAACTTTATTCCAAATTGTACCGTCTGGATATGTTTCAAATATAACTGTTGTTATACTTGGATAACCAAGAGAGTTATACCACGCGCCGCTAATAGCAAAATTAAAGGAAGCAGTTCCTATTGGTAAATTCCAAGTATCAATTAGAATGTTTTCTCGTCCAGATTGCGTATTATCTCCTGCCCATTCTAAAATAACATTTGAGTTGTAACTAATACTATCATTAAGACAAAAAAATCCTACACAATTCGTGAAAAGATTGGAACCTGTATAAAGTGGAAAATCACTAATCAATGGGTTAATAGCTGAAAAACCAGCGGCAATATCAAAATCACCACTACCCCAGGTATAACTAATTAATACATATCTAGCACCATCTAATGTGAAATTTGCTTCATAAGATATCGGCTGAGCCAGTATATTATAAGTCTGGCTGCTTCCATCTGAAAACGTTACTGTAACGATAGTCGGAGTATCCGTAGTAACATTTAATGCATTAAGAATAAATTCACAATCACCATTGGCAGCAACGGTTCCACCAACACAAGTATTACCATTAGGCGACAATATAATATTTGGATTATCTGTTTCTATTGAAGTTATATCCACATCTTCAGATGAATAATTTGAAAATGTCATCAGAGTAAGATTTGAAATAACTTGCGGCGACAAACCAAATACTGGAAGAGAAGTTGTAGTAAAAGTAAATGTACTTTGATGAAGAGGAGCATTATTTGATACACTAGTAATACCTGACCTTAATATCAAATAATATTGAGTATCGTACAATAAATTTCCATTCGGTACAACAGCATAAGATGAGTTACCTGTTTTTTGTATATTAAAATCCACAATACTTCCATTTGGTGAACCAGCTCTCAATACGACATTTGTCGAATTTACGTTTTGTACATCGTCACTAAATAATAACTGAATGCTTTCACTTACAGCAACTCCTGTATCATTATCAGATGGAAATAGCATTGCCACCGTTGGGCTAATAATAGAACCTGTAGCAAAATTAAATCCTTGAGAAATACTATTCCCATACAAATCTGTTACACCATTAATAACTACTTTATATTTTGTATTTAGATTCAAAACATTTAATGGATTTACCGTAAACGTATTGTCATCTCCTGCTACTATGTTGCCTACTGGAACTTCATTTCCATTCTCATCTAAAATCTTAACTGCATTATGATCTACATTAGTTACTTGTTCACTAAACTTAAATTGAATTAATGGAGACTGCGATACACTTTCTGCATTATTACTTGGAGATAATATTGCAACGCTTGGCACTATAATAGTCCCAGTTATAAATATAAATTCTGTATGATCAATAGAATTACCAACTATATTAGTTACACCATCAAGAACTACTCTGTATTTTGTATTTAGATTCAAAACATTTAATGGACTTACCGTAAATGTATTATCACTACCTGCTACTATATTACCCACTGGAACTTCATTTCCATTCTCATCTAAAAGCTTAACTGTATTAGGATCTACATTAGTTACTAATTCACTAAACTTAAATTGAATAGCTGGAGTTCTGGAGTTATTATTTGTACCATTTAATGGTGATAAAACACTTACCATTGGCTTAGAAGTACTGCCTGTTGTAAAATTAAATATAGCATTTGGAACTGCATCTACATTTACAAATTTAACATCATCCTTTACTATAACATAATATTTAATATTAGGGTCAAGAGGCAATACAGGGTTAAAATTAAAGGTTTTATTAGTTGGATCAGATGTGAAATTACTTAATGCAATCGGGTTTGTACCATCTGGAGATATAGATAAATAAATAGCATTACCATTTACTGTGCTAGGTTCTACTGCATATTGAAAACCAATGACTATAGATGGGGTGCGTGATACATTTGTTGCACCATTTGCAACCCCACCATCATTATTATCCATAAATACTACAGCATTTGTTGGATTATAACTAGGACAACTACCACCACAAGAAATTAAGGATACTGCTAAAAATATAAAAATAAAGAAATTGAAAATTATTTTAGAATTTTGGGAATTAATTTTTAATGTCCTATTTTCTAGTAATCTATTATTATACATGCTTATTTTCCTAAAAATTATATTATGCTCAAAATGTAACTACATTTATATACTTATCATACTGTTTTCTATTGCTATATACTACCTTCTAGCATTCTAACAAATTGATATGTACTAAACAATATGCAAATGGAATAGATAAAATAAACATTGGAATACTAGAAAAATTTGATTAATAGCTATAAAATTACTCTTCCGGAATTCTGTAAAAGTTACTAAGTATATATGGAATATTAGCGATATTTGCCATGTTCGTATTGCCACTGTTCATTCCTTGAGTCAGGATAGAAGATATTAATTAATCAAAAGAATCAAGAGCTTACGTCTTTACGCAGCAAGATTGGATATAACTAAAACTGTCCAGAAATTTGCATTTTTTTGTACTGTCTTGATGGCATTAACAATATGCTTAATTTGGTCTTGTTTGGATAAGGCTGAGCACTTCAAGTGTAGCTTTTGAGTATTTTCATCATAGTATATATGTTTTAGTTTACTATGACGATATAGTTTATGAAGTTTTTCCACAACTGCTTAGATTAAAAAAAATAGCAACCAATTGGTTGCTATTTTTACTTTATTGTTCGAGTAATAACTATGCTTTTCTAGTAAGCTTTTCTTTAATACGCGCTGATTTACCAGAACGATCACGTAAGTAGTATAACTTAGCACGGCGTACATCACCACGGCGTTTAACTTCAATAGAATCAACTAATGGAGAAAACGTTTGGAATGTTCTTTCAACACCTTCACCAGCAGAAATCTTACGCACGATGAATGAAGAATTTAAACCACGATTACGTTTAGCAATAACCACACCTTCATAAGCCTGAAGACGCTCACGGTTACCCTCTTTTACTTTAACTTGTACAACTACAGTATCACCTGGCGCAAATGCTGGGATAGTTTTATTTAAACGAGCAATTTCTTCTTGCTCTAACATTTGAATAATGTTCATACTTTTTCCTTAAATCTTGTTCCTACTTATCATTTCTTCAAGTAGCCGAGATTGTTCTTTAGTTAGTTGTTTGTCAGCTAACAAATCTGGACGCCTTTGATAGGTACGCCATAAGCTTTGCTGCAAACGCCACTTGCGGATTTTTTCATGATCTCCCGACAGTAATTCATCTGGAACAATACTTCCTTCATAATTTCTTGGTGCCGCATAATGCGGACAATCAAGTAAACCATTCATAAATGAATCATGCTCCACTGACTCCATACTATTCATTGAGCCAGGAATCTGCCGAACAATGCCATCAATAACTAGCATTGCAGGGATTTCCCCACCTGACACTACAAAATCACCAACAGATAACTCTATATCAACATTACGTTCTATAAAGCGCTCGTCAACTCCTTCATAACGTCCAGAGACTATGATAATTCCATCATATGTAGATAGCTGGTTTATTACCTTCTGATCTACTTTTTTTCCTTGTGGTGACATATATATCACCAGAGAATTTTTTACACCTTGTTCTTTTTGAATTTTATGAGCTTCATGTAACGATTTTTCCAAAGGTTCTATTTTCATTACCATACCTGCTCCACCACCAAATGTTTTATCATCTATTCGACGATAATTGTCAGTTGTAAAATCACGAGGGTTATGAAAATTTAACTTAAATAAATCACCAGCAAATGCTCGCCCTACTATGCCATTTTGACTTAATGCAGCAAACATCTCTGGAAAAATGGAAATGATACTAAATATCAATAGTCCAATCCCCAATCAACAGTAATTTGTTTATTTGGTAAATCTACATTTAACACATGGGCTGCAACAAAAGGTATCAAACGCTCTGTTTTGTCCTCATTTAAGACAACTAAAACATCATTGGCACCAGTTGCCATTAAATCTTTTACGACGCCCAATTGCTCATTTTGTTGATTAACAACAAGAAGACCAATTAGATCAACCCAATAAAATTCATCTTCAAGAGGCTCTGGAAAGTCATTTCTATCGACACATACAGTTGCACCACGTAGTGCAAAAGCAGCATCTCTATTATTAATTCCATCAAACTTTGCATGAAATATTTTATCTCTAACAAAGCTATTCTCTATTTTTTTTGTTTCCAACTTTTTATTTGGATGTCTTAAATAAACTACTTCATAGTCATTTAATGAATCTTCATATTCAGTTGTACACTTAATTTTTACCCAACCCTGAATTCCAAAAGCTGTAGCAACATAGCCCATTTCTATTAAATTTTCAGGTTTGTTCATTTATAAAACTAAGCTCTTTTTAATAATTTTTTAACAGCTGGAGAAACTTGAGCACCAACAGATGTCCAATATTCTACGCGAGCATTATCAATACGTACAGCTTCAACTCCTTCAGGAGCAACTGGATTGTAAAATCCAACTTTCTCGATGAAACGACCATCACGGCGTGCACGAGAATCTGTAGCAACAATGCTATAGTAAGGGCGGTGCTTATTACCACCACGTGCTAAACGAATAACTACCATTTGGTAAATCCTTTATTAATATATAAAATTTAAACAATAAAGCAGGTGATTTTATCAAATTTACCCCTCTACTGTCAATGGCTACAAAACAACTCTGATTACTGTAACCATAATCAATCTAATGGTTATTATGTTTTAAAACTTCATCAAAAGTATATTCTTTAATAATTTCCCCGTTACGATACACTGTTTCAAGTAATATCTGCCCACTTGGCGGCACATCTTCCTCACGTGATGAATAGATTCTTCCATCTGGCATACGATAAGTAGTTATATGACCTTTTAATGATTGTTTTTTTAAATCAGTAATAGGACGTTTAATTAAATCTTTCCAATCAGTTCCATCATAAAGAGCAGTTGCCTTCATAGAAAAAGAAAACTCATCACGTCCAGCATCATGAGTAAGTCCACTACCCATACCAAATACAATATTTTCTAGACCAATACGGGCTTTATCTAAACGAGCAACAATATGACGTAAACTATCATTATTAATTCCATCACCTTGAATTACACCTATATATGGCGGTAATACTTTATAACCTTGTTTATTAACTTCGTAACCAAATTGTTCCATTAAAATTTTAATAACTTCTAAACACACAGTAAGAGGGTCCCCAGAATCAGGACGGACTACAACTTTTGCACCCTTTTTACCAAGTTCTATAATTTTATCTCTAAATACCCCACCAATATATTCACGTGTTAGGCGGTATATATCATAAGTATCTCCAACTATAGATACTATTGGTAAACCTTCATTATTAGCTACCTTTTTTTCTAGTAGATTTACCATCATCTCAACTGCGGCATAATCATCATGAGTATTAGAGTCAGACCAAGCACACATAACACTATGCTCTGAAGCAGTAACACTCATTCCGTATGCTTTATCTGTTTTATAATAATATTTTATATTTCTATTTGCTTGAGCACAATCTGTGCCATTAAATCCAGCAGCTAAATGAGAAATCCCTGCTAAAATATCAGCTTCATAACTATCTGCACCTCGTGAGCCAAAATTATGTAAATGAAAATTTACTTTACCTCGCGCACCCGTTTGCTTGTACATAATATCATCTAGGTATCTATATAAGTCATATGAAATAGATGATACTGTAGTCATTTTCCAACATACTCTTTGAAACATAGTTTCAATATAAGAAGTAAGCCATGCACACTTAGGGTCAGTGTTAACAATAGTAACTGTTGCTACACCAACTGGTGCTAAAAACCCCTCTGGTAAAGCCCGAATCTCTAGAGGAAAAAGCCCATCATATTTTTCTAAAATATACTCCCAGCGACTACGGTCAAATGCAAACCCCTGCTGTTTAAACTCGTGCTCTGCTTCATCAATCATCCATAATTCAATAGCTTGGCTAATGTATTCACGAATAGCATACTGATGCCCCATGACCTTCACATAGTCAGCATAACGGTTTGGGCGCCTAGGCACTATAGTTGAAAAGATATACTCTGTATTGGGAGGCAACATCTTGCCATGATCATTTTTATATGAATCTATATCAAGAATCACATTACGCTCTAATGACAACCTCATTGTTAGCCCCAATCTAATATAATATTAATATAAATGATTTTACCTTATTTGTCGTGATTTCTATAGAAATAATTATTATTTATAATCACCCTCATGGTAGAATTGCAATCATAAAAATAATAAATAACATCATAACTAGGAGGGAGTTTTTCATCAATGAGACAAACTAAAAAATGTTCCAGCACATATATATCTGTAGCAATATGTATGCTTATAATAGAGCTATTTAATTATGATAATGCACGCTATATCATAAAACCTCTACTTACAATAGTTCTAATTTTATATATGCACAACAATACACGCCCATCATTAAATCGAAGCTTAGTTACATTTGCATTAGGATTTTCATTTATAGGCGATGTATTATTACTTATTCCAGATAAACCAAACTATTTTATCTTTGGCTTAGTTGCATTTTTACTCGCTCATATCTGTTACATAATCACATTTATTACAAATTTCAAACCAAATGAAACATACTTAACTAGTAGACCAATTACTGCCATTATTAGCATAGTATTTGTATCTGCTGGCTTACTATACTCATTTTTATTTAAATATTTAGGAGAAATGCTAATCCCAGTTACTATTTATATGGTTATTATTATAACCATGGTAGTAACAGCAACTCTTCGCTCAAGTCTTGTCGGAAAAAAATCTTTTTACAGTGTATTAAGCGGTAGTTTTTTCTTCTTAATATCAGATTCAATTCTTGCAATCAACAAATTTGCTATTAAAGTCCCATTCTCAGGCTTTTGGATTATGTTAACTTATATGTTAGCTCAATATCTAATAATAGATGGAATGCGTAAATATCTAATTAAAAAGAATTAACAATGAGCGTGAATATTGACATTGGTTCAAACCCAAATATAATTCTCTTAATGCTATCTCCAATATTTATTGGATGCTTTATGGCAGAACTTATTTATTGCTATAAAAACAAATTAGATAAATACTCTCTCAAAGATACTTTGGCTAATATTTCACTATCTTTAATGTATCAGGCATCTGAGGCTATATTTAATATATTAATCATATCTTCTATTTATACTTGGATATATGATGACGGGTTACAATTATTTAGCCAAACAACCTTCTTAAATATAATTTTGCTATTTATATTACAAGATTTTTTATATTATTGGTTTCATTTTACATCACATAAAGTTCGCTGGTTATGGTCTTCCCACATAACACATCACTCTTCATTAAGACTAAATTTCTCAACAGCTTTTAGGCAAAGTCTAACTTACCCAATCTCTGGAATGTGGATATTTTGGTTACCGCTTGCTTATATAGGTTTTAAACCAGATATGGTTATTTTAATAGTCGCACTTAATTTGGCATTCCAGTTTTTTGTTCATACAGAATTAATTAAAAAATTAGGCTGGGCTGAAAAAATATTTAATACTCCATCACATCATAGAGTGCACCATGCTACAAATGATCAATATATTGACAAAAACTTTGCGGGTATTCTTATCATTTGGGATAAAATATTTGGTACATTTGAAGAAGAAATTGAAAAACCAATTTACGGTATTACCAATCAAATCTACAGCTTTAATCCAATCAAACTAACTTTTCATGAATGGAAATCCATGTTTAAAGATGTGGTAGAGAACCGAGACCTTCGATATATATGGAAACCACCACTATGGAAGAAATACAATAAAAATTAAACACATTCCAATTATCCATTTCGGATAAATTTATAAGCTATCAATTCACTAAAATCAAGCTATCTTTTAAAACAAATGGAGTTTATAATGAATAAACGCCATAGTTTTATCTATATTTGCATTTTATCATTGTAATTAATGCGTTTTCTCTAGATCCATTAGTAATAACAAACATAACCTTCAGTAAAAATTGCTTCTTATATGCTACAACTGCAGGAGGATATGTTTGGAAATATTTATTTTCATCCAACATATGGACTAACACTAATTACGGGATTAGTGTGGCAATTAATGCCACATGAAGTGTCGGAATATGATCTCTATATAACATAACTGTACTTGCAAAACATAAACTATATAATGAGCTTTTTAGCTACAGTATTTTGCACAATACACCCCCATAAGAACAAAATTGTAACAAAATATCGTAAATATCTTCTATATTTTGTAAATTGCTATGGTATGATATGGTCTGTGTGGCAAATTATATACATTTCATATAGGATAAAAGATGAGTAGACAAACAATTCCAAATATAGATTTAACTAAAGCAAGACTTGGTAGTGATGAAGATAAGTTTAATACGGCTATGGAAATTGACAAAGCTTGTAAGGAAGTTGGATTTTTTGTAATAACTGGGCATGGTTATGATTACAAAATATTTAAAGAGGTCTATGAAGAAATGGAAGAATTTTTCAACTTGCCACTTGTTGAAAAAAATGCATGCCGTTTAGAAGAAGGAGCTACTTTATCTAAAGACGATTATACTCCAATAGGATACACTGGTCTATTAGAGGAAAATGGTTATGCCTACATGGGTGAATTTGGCAAACCAAGTGATTATGTAGAAAAATTCAGTGTAAGTAAAAACATATTCACTGAAAACACTTTCATACCTTTTCCACAAACTCCATTTGGGAAAGCTTTCCAAGAAAAAATAAAACCTTACTATGAAGCCCTTGAAGGAATTACTAATCAGCTAACTGAACTATTTAGTATAGCCTTAGATTTACCTAAAGATTATTTCTTCGATAAAATAAATAATTCAAATGATTCTTTAAGATTGTTAACATATCCTAAAATGTCACCTGATTTTGCAAATAATCAAGGGTGTGCACCGCATAAAGATGGAACTCTTTTAACTCTTTTAACAAATACATCTCCTGGTATTGAAGTGCAAAATTGCGAAGGTAATTGGATTAGACCTCTTACGGCAGATATTGATTCAGTAATTGTTAATATTGGTGATTTAATGATGAGATGGTCAAATGATACTTACCTATCAACTCCACATAAAGTGGTATTAAATGAGCAAAAGCGCCAATCAATAGCATTTTTCAAACTAGCTAACGATGATACTTTGATAAAACCATTTCCTAAATTCTGTACTGATAAACCATCAAAATATGAGCCTATTATTTATAAAACCTTTTCTCTAGAGAAAATGAGAGCTTTATTCGACAAATAAACTAAATAATAAATCTCGCATATAACAATTATTAAAATAATTACTATCTAGGAATATCAGCATGAGTGCTTGCTATTTTTTTGTCCCAGCATTAAAGTTAGATTCTTTATATAAGATTACTTCAACACGTAAGATAAAAATGATCGTGGTTGATATAGAAGACTCCACATCAGATATTTTTAAATCTGAAGCGCGAGAAAAAATCAGTAAGTTTGATTTTACCAACTTTATTGAAGCTGGTATAAAAATTGGTATAAGAATAAATTGTATACATAATCTAAATGGCTTAAAAGATGTGCTATTTTTAAATGCATTAGATAAAGCAGGAAAAAATATTTTTCAATATATATATCTTCCCAAAATTAATAACAGCGCTGAATTCCAAGTATATCGCTCTTTATTTAGCAAAATGTCTAGCAAAAAATTCCTAGTTAGCATAATTGAAACCATAAATGCGGTTGAGAATATTACTGAAATAGCTAAGGTTAGTGATGCTCTTTGTTTGGGTCAAGCAGACCTTTCAGCAAAGCTGTATAAAAACAATAAATTTTATCTTGATTATGCCAGAGCAACAATATGTGCCGCTGCAGCCAATCAAGACATATTAGTAATTGCAACTAATAGCTTTGAGTTTAATGATCTATCTGTTTTGAAAAAAGATTGTATAAGTTTCTATAACGAAGGATTTACAGGTATGGCTGCAATTCATCCAGACCAAATTCAGATAATAAATGAAGTTTTCAATATACCTGACTCAGAGATTGCATCCTATAATGCGTGTATAGAAGATTATAATAACAATGCAGGAAGCGGTTTCGTTATTCGTGGTTCAAAGGTTATTGCACCTCCATTTGTCGAAAAAGCAAGAACGATGATCAAGTTAGCTTTAAATTTAGAAAATAATTAAAGATTTTATGAAGTTTATAAAAAATGGACAATTTAAATAAGTATATAAAAGTTTCAGAAAATAGGTACCGTGAAAAACATGGCCTATTTCTTGAAGATTTTCAAGTTGGTACAACTATTGAACATAGGCCAGGCAGAACAATAACCTTAACTGATAATATCTGGCAATCTCTCATATCAATGAATCAACATCCAATACACATTGATAAAGAATTCGCTAGAAATACCGAATTCAAAGAAATATTAGTTTCAAGTCTAGTAACATTTAATATAGTTAATGGAATGACAGTAAATAGTATGAGCAATAATGTAATTGCTAACCTAGGGTGGGATAATGTAAGATTACTTAACCCTGTATTTGTTGGTGATACCCTATATGCTGAATCAGAAGTATTAAGCGTACGTGAGTCTAAATCTAGGCCCAACCAAGGTATTGTTATAATTAAAACCACTGGATTTAAACAAGATAAAACAATAGTAATTCAATTTAACCGGACTTTTTTAGTTCCTAAATTTAGCTCTTAAGGGGATATCATGAACAAATTAAATATAGACAATATCAATTCTTCTTTTTTTGATATAAGCCAATTTGAGACAAAATACTCAAATGGAGTTATTTCATTAAACGATGAAGATTTTTTTAACAATATGTATCAGTCTGTAGTTGAGAAAAATGGCTATGCAGTTTGCTACAATACATGTAAAATTCTAAAAAAACATGGACTAAATATAAAAGATCATGCAGATGCTGAAATTGGGCGACAATTCTTGGAAAATCTATTCCGTAAAATGGCAAGTAAAATAGATTTAGCTTTGTATAGTCCAGATGATGCAAATTATGAACAGATTATAAAAATGGATGTTGATGGATTTAATATAAATAAAGCTCACACTCCAAATCAAGAACATACAGTTTCTAGAGAGTTTGTGACAACTAAATGCATACATTTTGATGCCGCTACTCCATTTATTGCAAATGTTTATGGACCAAATGAAAATATAAAAGAAGGTTTTCCTATAATTTGCGATACCAAAAAATATTGTTTGGATAATAATATAAACCCAATAAATCTGGTAGAAAATATTCAAGAACATTATAACGTCGTTGTAAAACCCCAATATTATAATGACATATTAAACGACTATTCCTTCGGTTTAGACATCGATTTGACTAATGATTTAATTATGATTGCTTTATATAATGAAATCATTGGTGGCGTTGCTCATGCAGCAACTCAACCATTAAAGCAAACGCCAAGTGAAAATGCTAGACGCCCTATTCGACATATTGAATATACTTTCAAAAATATGGAAGATTTGAATAAATGGTATAAAAAATATAATTTAATTCTAGAACAAGCTGGGAATTCTGATTTACAATCACCTGCATCAAATTTAGATTATTATGCTCGTGGAAATATAGAATTTACTAATTTTATTAAAGTAAATAACGGATAAAAGAGGAGAGTTCAATAATGAATCAAGCTAATACAGAAGAAATAGTTATGGGACCTCATCGCTATCGTAATAATCAAAAAATGATTCCTGGTAGTGAAAGTGCATGGAAAGTAGCATCTGAGAATGGAATGATGGGTATTAAAGTACGCTCACTAGGTTCGCAAAATAGATTGCTAGATATCGAAAGAGATCATGAATTTGTCAATATGTGTTCGTGTTCATACTTAGGTTTAAATAGTCACCCATTGGTAATTCAAGGTGGCATAGAAGCGTTAAAAAGTGAAACAATTTCTGGATTAGCCATGGCTGAGTGCAGAATAAGGTTAGGTTCAATGTTTGAACTTGAAGAATCCTTATCTGAACATTTCGGTGTAAAAGTCTTACCTGCAGTAACTTGTAGCGCTCTAACTGCAGCAATTTTACCAGTACTAGGCTCTGGACATATTACTAATACTGATCCACTTGTTGTGGTTTTTGATAAATATGCTCACTTTTCTATGAATTTCATTAAACCTATTGTTGCTGACGAAACATTAGTGTTAACTTGTGAACATAATGACATGAACTATCTTGAAGACATTTGTAAAAAATATAGTCGTGTAGCTTATGTTTGTGATGGTGTTTATTCTGTAGGTGGCGGAGCAAATATCACTGCATTATTACAACTACAAGAGAAATATGGTCTATTCTTATATATAGTCGATTCACACGCGCTATCTACACAAGGAATAAAAGGTGAAGGTTATGCTATGTCAAGAATGCCGGAATTAAATGAGCAAACAATTATTGTTGCTTCAATTGCTAAAGCATTTGGTAGCACTGGCGGAATAGCAATGCTAGGATCAGACAAGCATTATGATTTCCTTTACCGAACAGGGCCATTAGGATGGTCACAGAGTTTAAGAACAGCATCAATTGGCACAACTCTTGGTAGCTTAAAAGTACATAAAAGCCCTGAATTAGCTAAATTACAACTACAGTTAAAACAAAATATTGAATTATTTGACTCTCAAATTATTACCCCACAAACTGGTAACGGCCTACATATTAAGGTAGTTGAAGTTGGAGAACAAGAAAAAGCTGTATATTTATCTAAAGCATTATACGAGCAAGGTTTTTATTGTTCTGCTGTATTTTTCCCAATTGTTCCTAAAGGAAAAGCTGGAATAAGATTAATGCTTAGGGGTGATATGCCTACCCAATTAGTTCAAAAATTTATTGATACATTAAAAACGCTAACCACTGAAATGCAAACACCTTAAGATAAATACATTTTTGCCTAGGAGATTTAATGAGTACTGAAATTCTTACTAATAATTATAGAAAAAAAGAAGTAGATGAATTATTAGCTTTTTTCAATGAAAAGGAGTGGCCTGAAGACTTTAAAGAAGCTCGTATTCATTATGATAATTTAGGTCCTGAAATTGCTACCGATATTAATATTAAAAAGCTTGAAATTAATGGTATCAAAGCACAAATCCTTACGCCTCCTGAATATAAGGATAACAGCATAATTTTATTCTTGCATGGCGGTGGATTTGTTTTTGGATCTTTAAAAAGTCATGGTGGAATGGCGGCAGAGCTTGCTCGTGAAACTAAATGTAATACTTTACAGCTAGACTATCGATTGGCTCCTGAGTATCCTTACCCTGCTGCATTAGAAGATAGCATAAGTGCTTATAAATGGCTACTTTCTCAAAATAACATTTATGAAAATATTATTTTAGTTGGGGATTCTGCTGGTGGTGGGCTAGTTTTATCAACTTTATTAAAAATAAAAGAAATGAAGCTTCCAATGCCCAAAGCAGCGGTTTGTATATGTCCATGGACAGATCAGGAATTTCTGGGAGAAAGCTATGAAACCAGAAAGGAAATTGATCCATTAGTACAACATAGAGTATGCGTACAAGTTTCTGAACTTTATCTTAACGGTCATAATAAAAGAGATCCTTTAGTTTCTCCGATACATGCAGATTTATCAGGTCTACCACCACTATTAATTCAAGTTGGAGAACGTGAAATTCTATTTAGTGATGCTGAAAGATTACATAATATAGCTATAAAGCATGGAGTAGATGTAGCATTTGAAGAATGGGATGGTATGGTTCATGTATGGCATCTTCATTATAATCGATTAACCGACGGTCGTAAAGCCCTTGTGCGAATAGGTCAATTTGTCCATGATAAAGTATTTCAAAAAGTAGAATAAATGTCAAATCAATATTATACATATGATGAAATTATAAATAAAGTTGATATGCGTGAGCTCGTAAATTATATGAGCCATAGCATTCATCAATTGGATAAAACTTCAACATATATTCCAGCAAAAAGTATTATTCATGTTGAGAATCCAAAATCAATGTTAATTTCTATGCCTGCTGTTAATCATAAAATTGGACTTTATATTAATAAAACTGCAACTTTCTTTGAACGCGATGTGGGTAATACCACGCCCTCAATACATGCTTTAGTTACTGCATTTTCTAGTACTACAGGAAAAACTCTAGGAATTTTGGATGGTGCCGCTGTAACTAATATAAAGTGTGCAGCAATAACCGCAATTATTACTGATTATTGTGCAATTAAAAATTCTAAAAATTTAGCTATTATCGGTGCTGGTGTTCAGGCAATACAACAAGTAATCGGAGTTTCTTTGGTTAGAGAAATAGAAAATATTAACATATTTAACCGAAACCAAAGTCGATTAGACTTATTTATTCATAATATAAAACAGAATTTTCCAAATATAAACATAAAGGCTACTAATAGTATAACTGAGTGCGTCAAAGATGCTGATATTATTGCAACAACTACGTCATCATCTGCACCAATTCATGATTTCACAGATATAGCAAGACACGTACATATAAACTGTATGGGTTCACATACAGCTAATTCACGTGAAATACCTCATAACATATTATCTAATAGCACCCTTATTGTCGAAGATATTGTAACTGCAATAAATGAAGCTGGTGCGCTACATAAAAATGCTTACGATATGTTTATGTTGCAACAAGTAAATAAATATGAAATACAACAAAAACAAACCATTTTTAGTTCAACTGGTTATGCTTTGCTTGATTTAATTACTTGTAAATATATTATTGATAAATTACAAAAATGAATAACTCTTCGCAGACATCTGATAGATTAATTTGGTTTACCATAATCGGTGGCATTCTGGCTGCATTTATGTCAATACTTGACATACAAATAACTAACGTAGCTATAGGAACAATACAACATGCTTTAAATGCATCTATTGATCAAGGGTCTTGGATTTCTTCAGCATATTTAATTGCTGAAATAATTGGAATTCCAATGACTAATTTGCTTCTAAGTCGCTTTGGTATACGTTATACTGTACTTTTCTCCTATGTTATATTTGGCATTAGCTCTATTCTGTGTGCACATGCTTGGAACTTACCTAGTATGGTTATATTTAGATCCATCCAAGGATTCACAGCTGGTATAGTCATGTCCCTAGCTTATGTGCTAATTATCACTAAAATCAAAAATCCTAGAGATGGTCAGTTAGCTATTATATTATTTGGTACTATTGTTTCTGTTGCACCAATTACTGGTCCAATCTTAGGTGGAGTACTAACTCACTATTTTGACTGGAAATTTATTTTCTATGCCAATATTCCTTTTGACATATTAGCAATCATATTAGTAATGTTTGGTTTACAAAAAGACATCTACACTAAATCTCCAGATAAAATAGATTGGGTTGGAGTAATTACAATAACTATTGGCTTAGGTTGTATGCAGTTTTTTCTTGAAGAAGGATATTTATACAAATGGTTTGAATCAAAATTTATATTGTGTATTTTTATAATTTCCATAATTACATTGATAATTTTTGTATTTAATGCATTATTAGTTAAAAACCCTCTCATTAATTTGAAACTATTGCTAAATTTAAAGTTCGCTATTGCTTGTATTGGCAGCTTTATTGCAGGGGCAATAATGTTTGCTTATATATTCGTTATACCTTATCTATTAGTAAGCGTATATAACTATACGCCAATACAAATCAGCTATATAATCATGTGGATTGGATTTGCTCAATTTATTATGATTATGTTTGCTCGAATATTATTATCTAAACTAAATATATATTTAATGATAGCAATTGGATTACTATTCTTTGCAGCAAGCGTATTTATTTGGGGAATATTAGCAATTAAATTAAGCTTAACATTAATTATCTTGGCTGGACTTCTCCGTGGAATTTCCTCTACTCTTTTTCTAACACCACTTGGTGTTATGGCTACATCTTCAGTACCCAAAGATGATGCATCATCAGCCTCAAGCTTATATAATATTGCTAGAAGTCTTGGTGGAGCAATCGGTATTGCTTATATGAAAACATTTATTGTTACATGTGCAGCAAAATATCTGCTAGTAAACAATAATCAAATTGAAAGCCTAAAGCTTGCTTTCATAGATGCCTTTGATCTAATGTCTATAATACTCTTGATAACTTCTGGTATGTTCGTTATTTTACTTATTCTAGATAAGAAATGGATCAAAGCTTAAAATGCAAAATTTACCCATAATGCGATCTAATTAAATAAAAGAAGTTACGCACATCAAAAAACTTAGTTGTAGGCATTGAAATTCAAAAAATCTCTATTGTGGAACGTTAGCAAACTATAATGATGTTACACAGTTTGCTTACTTTGTAATAATATAGGCTGCTTTGTATAGCAGCCATCATATTAATCTTACTCAAAAATCCAGCCATGTGAATTACTTATAAGATACATGTAATTTCTACTTGGTAGCCACCCGCGCAAAAAACAGCAAAATTACAGCATTACTATTTTTATCAGATCTTGAATTTAAACCAAATATTCATGAGCAGGATTAACAAAAAATAATTGCTTAAATATGAATTTCATTATCAAACCAAGCTATCTCCTCAGATGATAATAAATGGCGTACTTTTGTACTTATCTCAGCATAATAATCCTTCAATTGCTTTATTTCTATCGCATCAATTATAGAAAAATCAATTAATTTCTTACAGTACGGGACAAAAGTCAAAGTTTCAAATTCTAAGAATGGTCCAAATTCAAATTTTTGATTGGACACATGACAATCTTTAACTAAACACAAATTTTCTATTCGAATGCCATATAGTCCTGATAAGTATAGCCCTGGCTCATTACTCACAATCATACCATCCTTTAATGGCGCACCAGAAATTGCTTTGGAAATCTTTTGAGGGCCTTCATGTACACACAAAAAACTACCAACTCCATGACCTGTACCATGATTATATTCTAAATACTCATTCCACAGATACTGGCGAGCCAATGAATCTAAATGTTCACCACAAGTAGCAACAGGGAATTTAGTTCTACTTAATGCTAAATGACCTTTTAAAACTAAAGTATAGTGCTTTTTTTGCTCTGCAGTTGGGTTACCCAAATGAATTGTACGAGTTATATCTGTCGTACCTTCCAAATACTGCCCGCCAGAATCAATTAGATACATGTTTGAATCATCTATTATTTTATTTGTTTTTGAACTAGAGCGATAATGTATCAAAGCACCATTTTCAGCAAAACCACTAATAGGGGCAAAACTTTCTTGTTTAAAATGTTCTTGTCTAGAGCGGAACTCAAGCAACTTTTCTTGAGCACTCAATTCATCTACACCATTTTTCCAGTTACTATTTAACCAGCTCAGAAAACCAATAACAGATACTGCATCTTTTAAATGAGCATATCTTGCCCATTTTTGTTCAATATCATTTTTACAAGCTTTAGCAATAATTATAGGTGACTTTGTTTTTATAATTTGAGCTTCTGGATTTAGATTTTTAATCATCCAATGATTAGATGTCTTTGTATCAAATGCAACACTACCAGTTAATGAGGATAGCTTCTCTGCAATTTTATTATAATCCATTAATATAATATTTAGGTTTTGAAACTCTTGCTTTATATCTTCTGGTACTTTATTTATATCAATAAATAAACAAGCATTATCTTGACCAATAACAGCATAACTTATAACCAATGGATTAAATTTAATATCATTACCACGAATATTAAATAACCATGCAATTTCATCTAATACATTTAAGGCTAAATAATCCGCCCCCATCACTTTTAACTCTTGGCGTACATATGAAAGTTTATCTTGAATACTTATGCCACTATACCTATCTTCGTGTTTAAACACTGGCGCAGTTGGAAGAATTAATTTTTCGTTCATTACAATTCTTGAAGTATCAACCAAATTTTCTTCTAAAAATACTATCTTAGCATTAATCTTAGGCATTAGATTTTGTAAACTATTAGCTCTATCTGCTGATAAAACTTTTGGGTCAACACCTAAAGTCTTACCTTCTCCATTTGCCAAAATCCAACTCTCAATTTCAGACGCAAATCCGACTTGTTTCATTAAAGTATAATTCTTTGCATCTAATTCTTGTTCTGCTTGTAGAAAATATCGCCCATCTGTCCATAAATATGCGTGTTCCATGGTAACTAAAGCCTCACCGGCAGAACCTGTAAAATTACTAATCCAAGGTCTTCTCTCCCAACATTCTGGTAAGTACTCATTATTATGAGCATCAACCGATGGAATCAGATAAATATCAATTTTATTTTTTTGCATTTCAGTTCGTAAGGTAGTTAATTTTTTTTCGATGCTCATATTTTCCCTATATTAATGTATCAAATTTACAGTTTTATTTCAAATCTCGCACACTAACTCATCACATCTTGTGCCAAGAATTGTCAATCACAAGTCAACCACTAAACTATTAAACCTATATTTCCAATGAAATAGGAACATTTATGTATTAAAATTTTCATTATTCCAATAAGTATCGATATTATATATGATTATTATGACTGTTTTTAATTCAAATTAATATTTTCTGGATTTGTAACCAGATCTAGGCATAACTTATAAATTTTATATGTAAATTACGAAAGAAAGCATTCCACGATCAGAGATTTTCATAGACAATTAAAAATAATCTATTTATAATAATCATAACAATTTCTAGTTTACAAATCTATAATATAATTTCCTGGCGATATTGGGTACTCTATAAAATCAAACATAAATGGATTACTCAATATTATATTTACTAAATGATTGGAATCGCTGCATCCAAATTGACGATATAATTGCTGCAAGGTATTTTTCACCTTAATTTCGGTAACATCTTCAGATAAGAATTTACTTATAGTTTGTGCAATTTCTTTGCGCCCATTTATACCAATAATTAGACATAAAATAATTTGCTTTTGTAAATAAGTAAATTCTTGAATAGTATCTCGTGAAATTAAATATTGTAAATCTTGATTTTGACTAACAAAAAATTTCCTCATCATATTAGGTATAGAATAATATTCTGTATTTACCATAATACCAATAACATTACCTGTATTTGGGTTAATCAAAGCACGTTTTCTTACTAAATAACTATTAGTAACACCTGACTTATTGTTATAAAAATAAAACGAGCTTTGTTGCGACCTATTTTTAATAATAGATAACTCTTGTTCATGAATATTTGAGATAATTTCATCTGAAATACCCGTTGATGATCTAAATGTCTTACCTATAATATCTCTGGATAAATCAAACTCATCTTTCATTTTATCTGTAAATGCTATGAACTCACATTTGTAATTTTTGACTAAAGCCATTTCATTAGGATAACAGTTTGATACTTGCCACGCATAAAATGCCAATAAGTCATCATCACTGATATTTGAAAACATACCAAATTTATCTGCAAAATCAATATGAACATTCATTTTCTAAACCAATCAACTATATAAATATAATCTAAAACCTTTATGTATAACGTAATCTGAGCGCATTAACAATTACCAAGATTGATGAACAACTCATAATAATACTAGCTAACATCGGATTTAAAAGCATTCCATTAATTGGATATAATATACCAGCGGCTATAGCGATTGCAAATAAATTATATATAAATGAACCATATAAATTTTGGCGCATATTTTTATTAATTGCTCGACTAATATTTATAGCACGTAAAACTAAAGATATATCTTCAGATAATAAGCTAATCGGTGCGCTTTCCTTTGCAATTGTACTACCGCTTCCAATAGCAATTCCTACATCTGATGCAACTAAACTTGGCGCATCATTTATACCATCTCCAACAAAAACAACATATGAACCAGACTCTTGCAGTGCTTTGATATAATTTAGTTTCTCTTCTGGTTTACAATTTGCCACAAAATGATTAATACCCAATTCATTTGCAATAGTTTTTGCAACTCCATTATTATCACCAGTTAACATAACTATGTTAAATTTATTTTTCTTAAAATGTGAAATTAACTCTCTAGCACCAATCTTAACTGTATCTTTTAGACTATAACTTGCAATACACACACCGTCTCTAGCAACATACACTTTAGATTCAATGCTATCTTCAACAATAATACCTTCTCCATTAGCTGACTGTAAAATGTATTCTAAAGAGCCGATTTGATAATCGTGAGAATTAACTACTCCAGACACACCATAACCATCTTTAGAAACAAAATCATAAACAATGTTTTTATTATCATCATTCATAAATTGTTCTACAATAGCTACCGATAAAGGATGCGATGAGTGATTAATAACAGCCATAATTTCGCCAATAATTTCATTATTGACAATATCAGAATATTTATAAGCAATAACTTTAGGTTTACCATTAGTCAACGTGCCAGTTTTATCAAAAACAACTGTATCAACCTTATCAATACTGCTTAGACAACTTGGATCACGAATCATTATTCCGAAATTAGCAGCGCGACCAACACCAACCATAAGAGAAACTGGTATTGCTAAACCTATAGAGCAAGGACATGCAACCAAAAGAATTGACATAAATATATTAAGTGCCAAATAGGTATTACCATTGCTGAAACTAAAATACCAGATAATACCCATTACTAATGCAACAACAATAATGGCAGGCACAAAAACCCTTGCTATATTATCAGCAAGTTTTGCAAGTTTTGGTTTTTTTAACTGGGCATCACGAATCAAATCTATAATATTTGCTAGTAATGTATTAGTTCCTGTTTTTATAATTTTAAAAACAAAAGATCCCGCAATGTTTATTGAGCCGCCGATTACCTCAGCATTAATACATTTAGTGATTGGTAAAGACTCTCCTGTCAGCATAGACTCATTAACATAAGCACTTCCAGAAACAATAACTCCATCTGCAGCAACTTTATCTCCGGGGCGGACTAGAACTAAATCATCAATTCGCAGTAGATTACTAACAACTATTTCTTCTTTACCATCTCGCAAAATTGTTACAGTTTCTGGTATCAAACTGGCTAGTGCTGAAACAGATTTTAGTGTTGATTTTTTTGCCCTATCTTCGATGTAAGCACCCAGATTAACAAAGCCCAATATCATCAATGAAGAATCAAAATAACTGTGCCAGTTTGTACTATTTGAATCAATAATAAATGCTAAGGTAATTACAGAGTAAACCCAAGCAGAACTAATACCAAGTAATATGAGACTATGCATATTAGGGTTTAAGGTTTTAAACCCTATACAACCACTCTTTATGATATTTAACCCGCTAATCAAGATAAGAACAAAACTAATTAAGGCAAAAATTGTGCCACTAAATAATAAATTAGTTTGGGATTGGATGAAACTATGAAACCATGATGACATTGTAACTACCATCATGATAATAGATAATATAATCGGTAAAATTATATCTACACCTAAATTTTGACTACGCTCTTTAATGCTTTCAACTGATGCACCAAAGCCTAGAGCTTCAACAGCAGAAATGACCTCTTCATTTAATGCCTTATCTTTAAAAACAACCGTCAAAGTTTTCTCTAGTAAATTTACCTTAGCATCAGAAATACCATCCATACTATTTAGTTTAGTTTGGATTTTACTCACACATCCAGCGCATTTAGCATTACTTAGATTAAATACTTGACGATTCATATTAAATCAATTTTAAGGATTTTAATATCTTATTTGCCACTTGACGGTTTTGCCCCTTATAAGGATAAGTATGAATATGAATTGCTGGATTAAAATTTAACTCAATTACTGCATAGTTATTTTCTGGATATGGATTATTAATATTTTTTATCATCATATCAACCCCACATATTTTTGCATTCACACTTTTTGCGGCCTTAACTGCAATACGTTTGTAAGCTTTTGGTATGCTATCAGTAAAATCAATAGAATCTCCACCAGTTGAAATATTCGAATTTTCACGAAGGTAAACTTTCTGACCTTTATTTAATACTGAATCAAAATCTAATTTTTGATGGAATAAGAAATTTTTCTCAGTGTCTCCCAAACAAATTTTTTCTAATGGGGTTATATAACCAACACCGCGAAGAGGATCAAGATTTTTTTGCTTAACTAATTCACAGATAGAGCTAATACCATCACCGATTACATTGGCAGGTTCGCGGTGTAAAACAGCTACAGCTTCATCGCCAATTACAAAAAAACGGTACTCTTTACCTGCAACTAAATCTTCAACCAAAATTTTTTTATCATAAACAAATGCTTTATCTAATGCTGTCTTATATTCTTCAAGGCTAAATCCATTGGTAAATATCGTAACACCTATGCCAAAATTAGTTGAATTTTGCTTAATGAATTTTGGTTTATTACAATGAAATCTATAATCCAGTAATGCTGACTCTATAGAATCATAATTATCACCAGTTGGAATTACAATATTGGCATTTTGCATCATCTCTTTAGAAACTAACTTATTTTCCATTTCTAAAATTGTTACATAATTATCTAATGAAGTTTTAGTTGCTTGCTTAACTAATTCGGTAGTTCCATTTCTTGATAGCTCAATAAAATTATCTTGTCTGTCTACAAATTTAAATTTTACGCCATTGGTTATCGCTTCACGTAGTAACACTTGAGTTGATAACTCCAAATCTTCAAAACCTGTGAACTTATAATAATCATTTTGACTTATAGTTAAATATTCATTAGCTTTTTGCATAAAGAAGTCTTTATAACCAAGCTCTTTAACTTTTTTAGTTATTTTACAAGCATAACTAACTTCATTATTATCTAGTTTAGACTTATATTCTAGCAATACGTTCAATTTTTCTGCTGGAATATTTAAACTACTCAATGAATCAAAGACATCTTGTAAAAACTCACTACCCCATGAATGAAGCTCGCGCATACCACCGTTTGAAGCAAAAAGCATAATATCATCTGCACGATTTTCATCAGCAGCAAGAATCTGATTTTGGTTAGCATGACGATATTCATCATCACTCATATGAAAATCAGGAGCAACTAATGAATAACACAATAAAAGATGAATTAGATCTAGTGATTCTTGAGTAATGCCAGTTTTCACTAATGGGTTTAGATCTAATGTACGAATTTCTACATAATTAATCCCATTATTGTATAAATCCTCTAATACACCACCTTTACTGGTGCCTTTTAAGCGAAGTTGAGAATAATATTCTTTTGCTGCAATAATATGCCCATCATCAATTGCTATTTGAATATCTTCGATATAATCATATAATGAATTGTATGAAACATAAAAATGCTCTAAATTACGATATCCACTAATGCCATTGCGAAATGAGCTAGAATCACCTAGACTAAATGCATCATCAGTGATAGGTACAAACTTACGATTACAACAATTTATATACGATTTATGTGCAACAGAATTAGCACCAGTTAGATAAATCACTAACCAAGAATATTTTAAATAATAGCGGGCTACTTTTAGATAAATTTGATCACGAAACTCTCGAAATGAAATATTTTCTGAAATATCATCATACATTAATGTTAAGAATTTATCACTAAACGAAAAATTAAAATGTACACCTGATAGCAATTGTTTTTTCTTACCATATTTATGCGCTAAATACTCGCGATACTCAGTGATTTCTGGATTATTAAATTGGGCTTCTTTGATTAGGCTTTCGTCTTCTGGGAGAATTGGAGGTAATGAATATGGCCATAAAACCTCATCTTTTAGCTCTAAAGATACTATATCATGAAGTGCACCAACAAACTTTAATGCCTCACTAGGAGTAGAAAATGTTGGAGTTACTAACTCAACTTGAGCTTCAGAAAAATCTGTAGTGATATATGGGTGTGTAGCTTTATCACCAAAAGCGTGTGGATGTGGTTTTAATGAAATTTTACCTTCGAGATCGGTTCGAATATTTTCTTTTTCTAGACCAAAATTACCAGTAAGTAAAAGGTTTCCTAAGTCATTTTCTTTTATGTATTCAAAAAAATTCATTTCCCATATCCAGCTAATTATAAATAAACTTTATTTTACCATGTTGTGCATCTTATAATAAAAAAAGACCAACCCAAATTGGTTAATCTTCTTCAAAAGTTTAATTTATCTATCTATGCTTTAGCTATTAATGATTTAAGCAATTGAAATCTATCTAATAACTCACCTTTATCTTGAATTTTTTCGTGCTTACGTCTAGCCTCATCGACAATATTATTACTACCCATTTCAAGAATAAATCGAGATCTTTCACGTGTTTCTAATGCTCCAGCTTTACGGCGTTCTTCACAATAGCTGATAGTTAACTCATGCTGAGCACGTGTTATACCTACGTACATCAATCGACGCTCTTCTTCGATGCTATCTACATTAATTGATTCTTGATGCGGCAAAATACCTTCTTCACAACTAATTAGAAAGACATGTGGGTATTCTAGGCCTTTTGAAGCATGAAGAGTTGTCAGCTTAACCGCATTTGGTTCTTCTTCTGACTGCCCATCCAACATGGTAATTAAAGAAACCGTTTGCGTTAGCTCTTGTAATGTCTTACGATCTTCTACGCCTTTTTTACCTAGCCACTCTATAAAACTAACTACATTGGCATAGCGTTTCTCAGCACCTTTTGGCTCTTCAATATCATAAAGATATGTTTCATAGTTTATGGCATTAACTAATTCTTGTAATAATACGCCAGCTTCTTCACGTTCTTGACGAAATTGTATATCATTAATAAAATTACCAAACTCTAATAAGCCATTTAATTGTGCATTCTGGCACTCATGTGCGAATCCCTCTTCAAATAATGCTTCAAACATAGAAATATTACGCCTTGCTGCATATGAAGAAAGCTTATCTAGAGTTGTTGCACCAACTCCACGTTTAGGAGTTGTAACTGCCCGAATAAAAGCACTATCATCATCTTCATTCATAATTAAACGTAAATATGCCATGATATCTTTTATTTCAGCTTTATCAAAAAATGATTGACCACCAGATACTGTATAGGGAATTTTATAATTTCTAAGAGCTTGCTCTAAACTACGTGCCTGAAAATTACTCCGATATAAAATTGCATATTCAGAAAATTTACTATGATGATGTAATTGGTGCAACATTATCTTTCTTGCAATCATATCTGATTCGGCATCTTCATTTTTTGCACTCATCACGCGAATTGGCTCACCAGTACCAAACTCACTCCAAAGCTTTTTATCAAATAGCTTAGGATTATTTTGAATAACTTGATTAGCTGCTGTTAAAATCGTAATTGTTGAACGATAATTTTGTTCTAGCTTAATAATTTTTAGATTACTATAGTCTTGATTAAGAATATTAAGGTTCTCACTATTCGCACCCCGCCAAGCATAAATAGATTGGTCATCATCCCCTACCGCGGTAAATAAACCATTTGTTCCGGCTAATAGTTTAATCAGTTGATATTGGCAGATATTTGTATCTTGATATTCATCAACCAATAGGTAACGAATTTTTAATTGCCATTTATGTAAAACCGCTAGATTATTTTTAAATAACTCAACAGGCAAACAAATTAAATCATCAAAATCAATTGCTTGGTATGCTTTTAAAGTATCTTGATATTGCTGATAGACTTTGGCTTGCACCAAGTCAAACTCTTCTTTGGCTGCTGCTGTTGCCATATCTGGCGAAATAAAGCTATTTTTCCATAATGATATTTGGCTTTGAATCCCTCTAACTACTGTCTTATCAGTTGTTTGTACAGTATCACTAATAATTTTGGCACTATCATAGCTATCTAATACTGAAAAGTTTTGTTTATAACCTAAGTGCGCTGCTTCTTCACGTAATATTTTTAAACCCAAAGCATGAAAAGTGCAAATAGTTAATCCCCGAGTACTTAAACCAATTACTAATTTAGTAGCACGCTCTTGCATCTCTTTAGCTGCTTTGTTAGTAAAAGTAATGGCGGTAATATGTTTAGCTTGAATACCACATTCTTTAATTAAATAAGCTATCTTATGCGTAATAACACGCGTCTTACCACTGCCTGCACCAGCTAAGACCAATAATGGGCCTTTATTATATTCAACTGCCTCGCGTTGCGGAGGATTTAACTTATTTAGGAGTTCTTGCATCAAATGATTACTTATAATATTTATTAAAACAAAGCCAGTATTATATCTTTGTTATTCATTTTAATTGCCAGTCTTTATAACTAAAAACTATACTTTACTAGAAAATTAATAAATAATATTTTGCTAATAAACAAAAATAAACCACCAGATCATATATCTGATGGTCATCATATAGCTAATTCATAAGCTAATTAAAGATTGTAATTCCTTCAATAAGATACGTATATGTAAAAGCAGATGGTTTACTACAATTATCAATAGAACCATTAGCATTAATATTACATTTGTATAATCCCGTCGTTTTCCCTATATAAGCATTATCATTCGAAAATGCAATCGCATAACCTGTTTGAGATGACGCAGTATAAGCATTAGATAATAATCCAGTTATTTGATTATAATCATATGCCTGTATCGGCGAATAACCTATAATATATAAAGCAGTATTGTTCAAATTAAACGCTAGATTTAGATAATCAGCAGAGGCACCACTATTCGTACAACTACTGATACTGCCTGAAGTTAAATCTGTAACACACCCAAAAAGTCCTTCTCCAGTATTAACAAAAATGCTTGTACCATTAAAGTTACTTGTCAAACGTTGAACGAATGCTGGCAAACCACCAAATGCAATCTTACAATTAATCAAAGTACCAGATTCACCAATATTGCACATTTTGATGCTTGAAGTACTCATGTCATTATAATAAAAGAACTTACCATTTGACGAGAAGATACCTGCACCTGTATTAGATGTCCCAGTTGAAACTTGTTTAACGCAAGAACTAGGATCAAAATTTTTAGTAATTTGATTTATGTCACACTTATAAACACCGTCTCCTGGGGCACCACTATATGCTCCAGTCATAATATATATATATAATCCATCTCCTGATATAACAGTCGCAAAAGTCTTATAGCTACTAGGAATAACTGCCCTCAAATCATTTTGGGAACAAGAAGAAATATTTGTTGACTCAAATGAGCAAAATACAACCAGCCTATTAGTATTGGTAGCATAAAGAATATTCTTCACCACAGCAACAGGTATATTTAACTTCGCATTATAGCCACTTGCTAAACCTACAGCGCTAGCCACATAATATCCAGCATCTATATTTGAACTCAAATAAACACTCTCACTACAACTTAAATTAGCATAGCAAGTAAATGAGTTATTGCCAGTACTAGAAGCTATAAACCCAGAAGGCAGAATTATAGTAACACTTTCTGCATATTCAGCATTAATCTGTACATTTATAGCACCGCCAGGATTATTACCTGAAGTAATAGGCGAAAAATACAAATTTTGATTAGGAAGATTGGTAACTATAAATGTGCTCACAGTCTGGGTTATCTGAGATTCATCCATTTCATGACCTGCTACGTCCTTTATCATACTTGGATTTAACTCTACACTATAGCTCTCTCCAGATAATAAGTCATTAGACGGTGTTAAAGTTACTGTTGTATTATTATTGCTATACACAGGATCAATTAAATTTATATAACTATTATCTGAATTTTTGCGTAACTTGATATTTCCAGAAACCAATGTACTTGTATTCATAGATTCACTAAAAGTTAATGTAATAGGACTTGCAGGTGAAATAGAGGTAGCTCCATTTACAGGTGAAACACTAGCTAATACTGGTACTGTACTATCTCCAGTGGTAAATTCAGTTACTACATAATTACTATTGCCTCCTAGAGGAATTTCATTATTTCCCATTATATTATTTTGATTCACAGCTAATTCATATGTTGTGTTATCTGATAAAACCACACCATCTAAATTTATTGTTGCTGTATATGTTTGCTCATCATAAGATATAGTATACCCAGATATTAAACTACCATCTTTAGTTCTTAATATAATATTACTTGAATTAAGCGTTGATGATTCCATACTCGTACCAAAACTAATAGTTATAGATGGAGCTTTACTTATATTAGTTCCTCCATTATCTGGCGTAACATCTAATATCGTTGGTGTAGTGTTATTTTTTGTCATAAATTTACTAACTTCTTCGCTTGAAGCAGAACTTATCGCATCTCCATTAGCATCTTTTATTTGGCTTGGGTTTATCATTATTTGATAAGAGGTTAGAGAGTCTAAATAAACACCATTACCTAAAGTAAAATTGACTGTTTTATTATCGTTTACTACACCTTGAAATGACAATGGAACTAGCACTTGGTCACTCTCTCTTTGCAGCCATATATTACTATTATTTAGTGTTGTTGGATTCATTGATTCACTAAAATTTAATGTAATACCACTAGCACGACTAACATCTGTTCCAGTATTTGCTGGGGTGGTTGAAACCACTGTTGGCGTGACTATATCAATTATATCTATATGCACTGGTAAACTTATAAAGCTATAACTCTTCGTGCTTGCACCAGTAAAGTTACCCGACATATTTAAATACATGATTCCAATATCTACATTCTTATTTGCGGCTATTGAAACCTCAACTTGGCAACTACCATGAGAATTTAATGTACTTGGACAATCATTATTTCTAATACTGAATGCTGTTCCATGTTGTAAATTATTTCTTATAGTTATCACAGTATTATTTAAAGGAGCATTACCTAAATTTGTAACGTTAAACGTCACATAATTGGCAACACCACCTGTTTGGGTTGTATACTGACTTTGTGTTGGCACAAGTTTTACCATTGGCTCACTTTTATTATTTTGATAATATACTGTTTGTACCGTACTTGTTGCTGACAAACCATTGTTATAGTCAAGTGTAAGTAGTGCTGAACCATTGTTATAATTATTATTTAAGCTAATCTGATAGTTACAACTACCTCCCGCGATTAGTGATGACCCACAAGGATTTTCACTAGCTGGACTTACTGTTATATCAGC
>JAQUVM010000019.1 GCA_028693355.1 Burkholderiales bacterium | reverse complement strand
TTTGCCATTGTTAATGTTTTTTAATATCAGGGAAATATCTTTTTCAAATCTGTTAGCCTCTTCAATAGGTTTCTCATGCCTTACTTCGTTTGTGTAGGAATCTGTTATCTGTTTAGATAGCTTATCTAACTCACCTTTTATTTCGTTTGGATTTTTTTCAATATTTTTGACGGTATCTAATATAAAAGATAGGCGATTTAGTTGATTTTTAGTAGGTTTCGCACCAGCTTCTCCAAATAGATCTTTACAAGGGTACCCTTTAGTATCTATCAATGAGGTTTCTTGATTATCTATCTCTCTAATAATATGAAGCGCATGATTTATAGAATCTTGTGTTATATTTTTATTAAGGCTCTTTGAGAGATGCGTTAGCGCTGAACAATAAAGTTCTTCGTCTGCAGATGCCATAAATATTGCTTGAAATAAACCTTCTTTATTGCGACTTTTTTCAGATAATGTTGTATTTAAAGCTTCTTTTACACTTTCAAATTTTACAGTTGCTTTATTTTTATCTTGGGCAGATTCATTAGTATTATAAGTCTTATTTTTTACTGGTGTGGTTAGTGATTTTCCAGAGTTAATCATGATTATTTATTCCTATAAATTATGGATGGTACATTAGCATATATGCCAGGTTTGGACTATTTGGATATAAAGAACCAACTCCTCCGCTATATGCCATTAATAAAATGCTTTCAGCAGAAAAGATTAAGCTTGTCGTTAAAGCCTCAGTTTTTTCCGGAGTTACGATAGTGTTTCCATAAATACCAACTGTACCTCAAGCATATCTTTTTACGTATATGCTTTGTGTAGGAGAGGCATTTCCTGACCCGTAAGCAAAATAAGATATATTATTTTTGATAGTAAATCCGAGAGAGGTAATTGCTCCAACATTTAAGCCTAACATTGTACTTTCAGTTTGCCAACCAGAACCTGTATACGTATATAGATAAAGATTGGATGCTATAGTACCAAAAATAACAGACGGGTTTAGTGTATCTGGATCTATGGCAATGTTCATAGCTCTTAGAGTCGGCGCGGTAACAGACTGGCTTGTCACATTACCAAAAGTACTATTAAAGGTATTATTACTTGGATTGTATTGTATAACAGATACTAGCGTGGGGCTACTAGACTGAGTATAGGCGATTGTAGGGGATTCATATGGTAGTGGTGTTAGAGCCATATTGACGCTTCTTGTTGTATATTGAGATAAATTGTTGCCAAGTACAGTAAAGGCATTACAATTTTCTGTACAACTGGCAAGAGCTAACTTATTAGTTGCTGATTCAATATAGGCTACGTACATAGTGCCATTGCTATCAATTTTCATATCAAACGAATATCCTGCTGCTACCTGAATTGTAGGTGACTTAGCTTGAAGTGTAGAGTTTTGTATCCATGTATTAGTAGATGTATTTAAGTAATAAAAATATATAGGGATATTTAAGTTAACTGCAATTTGATTGACCCCTGTTGCCACCCATATTTTTTTAGTTATTGGATTAATAGCGATCTTTATTCCAGTTATACTTGTCCCGTTTCCATAGGTTGTTGCAAGAACAATTTTATTGCCAACTTGCTTCCAGCTTGTACCTGTATAGGTGTAGACTATGAACCCTGTATTATTATTGCTATTATTTGAGGTATAAAGTACTGCTAAATATGGTTGCTTAGTAATTGGATCCAAGACCATACTAGTAGCATAAGCGCTACCGAATGTAGCTGCTGATCCACTAAAATCTGTATAAAATAGTGACTCAACACCATTTCCTTGGTTACCCAAATCTGCCCATGTGTTTAGATTATATACATTCCAAGGAGCAGGTATTTGTGTGATGCTTTTGGCTCCATTGCTAGTGGTGTAACTAATATTTATACTTTGCTTTAGTATGCCAATATTTGAGACATTTGCTATAAAAGTACAGCTAGGTTTAGCTACGTTAAGTGTTGTTCCTGTACAGTTATTGTTGCTATAGTTTGCCGTAGCACTTCCAAACGATGTAGATGGTGTAATAGTTCCAATTGTTGCTGGATATTTACTGATATTAGTAATGGTGACAGTTACAGGTGTAGAACCTCCATTAGGAATTAAAGTTGCATAAGCTGGGTATTTACCATATGCACTACTAAAGCTCATGGAAAATATGGGTCCTGCTCCATAAAACCAGCTAACATTAGGCGATATTGAAGGACTTACTCCTCCAGTATAGTTTATATTTATATTGGCATTTCCCGATATGTTGCTACTAATTGTAAAATAGATTGTACAGCTACTGCCTGGTGCTAATGTATTAGAGCCTGCAGTGGTATTACATATATTAATACCACTACCTAGTGCAAGCCCGCTCCCTAAAGTAATATTGTTAAGAGTAGCAGTTGTATCTCCGCTATTCATAATGGTGATGCTTGAGTTTAGTGTGCTTTCTGCATTTATTAGTGGCAAAATTCCATAAGTTAAATTTGCACCACTTATTTTGTTATATGCCGCTAAAGATACTGTGAGGCTAGATGTTTGGTTTAATGATTTATTAAGTAATAATGCTTCAATTTTTGCTGTTGATTGCTGAGTTGAAAACTCTATGGGGATTGCAGTAACACTATTAGGTTTAATATTTGAGCTATAAGTTATGCTATTTAGAATTGATAAACCATTTGATAAACTATTTAGGCTTTCTAATATATATTCATTTGACTCTGGGTTTACTATATATAAAACATCATATTTGGGATTATCTTGTGTGCCATATCTACTGCTAGGGATTATGTTTATTTTATTTTGTTCTGTTTTTGAATAATTCACAATAGTCGATTGAAGAAATTTTTTACTTCCAATGTTATAGCTCATTTCAATTGTACTGCTGCCAGTTATATTTTCTTGATTAGAACCATTTATGCTAAAAAAGAGATTACAAGTTGAATTAGCTGAAATATTGTTACAATTATCAGGACTTATCTCAAATATATTACTCTCATGGCCACCATTTGTAAAAACTTGGTAGCTAATATTATCTATAGGAGTATTACTATTATTTTTTATAATTGCTATTCCATGGGTAGTTTTTCCAACTATAATAGGTATATTTTGCTCTTGATTAACAAAGTGTAAATTTGTATAGTTAATAGACTCACCAATACCACTGTTACACGATGTTATAAAAAATAATATAGTAAGTGCAAAGATTCTTGCTAGCATTTTAATTTTCCCAATTAATCAATATTTAATTTCTTATATGTAGGTACTTTAGCAAAGTAATAAATATTGAACAATACACAAATGGAATAGATGGAGTAAATATTGGAATATGACTATTTAAAGATTAAATATGTAAAATATCTACAGTGTATATAGTGACTTTATGGTGGGTATATAAGCGATAGAATCTGCTTTTAAAGACTATTTATATAGCCAAAAAAACTATTTAATAATTAATGTGTAAATACTAGTTGTAATTACCAACATTACATAAAGCTTTAATAACTAATAGTTTTTATTAATTTATTTAATTTAGTGATTTTATAATGTGGTGATAATAATAAGCTTATGGAGGTCGCTGTGATTGACGATATATTAACCTTTATTTCATTATATGAAACACAAAGCTTTGTTAAAGCTGCAAATGTTCTAAATATTCAATAATCAACTATTAGTAAACGTATTGCCAGATTAGAAGAGAGTGTTAACCAATCATTACTTATAAGAAATGGAAGAAACTTTAGCATAACGCCTTTTGGAGATTATATTTATAATAAATTTTATCATTTACCATTATTTCTGAGGAGTACTTTAAATACTTATCAATAGTTTATTAGTGAAAATCTAAGTGCCACTATTTCTGTCTCACTACCATTTTCGTTATGTCATGAGTTGTTCTATTATGAAACGCAATCCTTAGACTTTCAAATAATCTACTTTGCTATTACTAGGGGTAATGTTATGCAACCAGGCTACACTAGCAAATTTTTTAGAAGGGAGCATACTTATATTTTTTGTATCTATTTATAACTTGTGTTGCAGATTAATGAATGGTTACTATTTTATGCTATAATTGGCTATTTTGAGCAAGATTAAGAGTATATTATAATGACAAAGTATAAGAGAGTATTATTAAAATTATCTGGTGAATCGCTGATGGGTGAAAGTCGCGACTCTATTAATCCAGAAACAGTTACTTTTATTTTAGAACAAGTAAAAGAAGTTATCAATTTAGGCGTGAAAGTTGGCATTGTGATTGGTGGTGGTAATTTTTTCCGTGGTGTGTCAGGAAGCGAAAAACTTGGTATTCAACGTGAAAACGCTGATGCAATGGGTATGCTTGCAACTATTATGAATGGTATTTTATTGCGTGATGCGTTTAATTCTGCTGGTGTGGAAGCAAAAATCTTTTCTGCTTTTCCTGTTGGTAGTTTTTTAAAAGGTTATAATCGCGATAGTATGGTTCGCCGAGTAAATAATGGTGAAGTTGTAATATTTGTTGGTGGTACAGGTAATCCATATTTTACAACTGATAGCGGAGCTGCACTTCGTGGGCTTGAAATGGGTGCAGACCTTTTGATAAAAGCGACTAAAGTAGATGGTGTTTATACTGCTGATCCTAAAAAAGATATAACTGCAACTAGATATAAATCTTTATCATTTGATGAAGCAATTAATAATAATCTTGGAGTTATGGATATTGCTGCTTTTGCTTTGTGCCGTGAAAATAAATTAGATATCAATGTTTGTAGTATATTTAAGACTGGTAGCTTAAAACGCGTAGTGCTTGGAGAAGACGAAGGAACATTAGTTTATTGTAATGCATAAAGACTTATGTTTAATTGATGAAGTATTGCTAAATGCGCTTGGTATGAAAGTTAGCGATTTCTGTAATAATATAATTAACAAAAATTATTTAGCAAGTAGTTTTAGCCTTGGGGTTTACCATTGTGTTTTTCGTGAAGCAAATTTAACACCTAATAAATTAGGTTGTTTTGTAGCTCTTTGGAAAAGACCTTTGGATGGCGATGTATGTTTAAGTACGACAATCCCCTATGGTGCAAATGATTTTGATTTTTGTTGGGTATTTGTGAGAAAAGATGAACGCTGTGGCGTATTCATTTTTCCAAATTCTATATTACAGTTGAAGCAAATTTTGTCAAATAATAACACCTCTGGTAAACGTGGATTTAGATTGTATCCAGAATGGGATAGTTTAACAAGTAAACAAGCAATAAATACTCAGAATTGGCAATTAGACTATTTTATTAATTTAACTAATGTTAATAAAATTAATTTTGAAAAATTTAAGAAAATAATTACTCAAAAAGTATAGATTGGAAAGAAAATAATGAGCATTAACCAAGATAAAATTTTAATTTTGGACTTTGGTTCTCAGGTAACACAGTTAATTGCACGCAGAGTCCGTGAATTTAATGTGTACTGTGAAATTCACCCATATGATGTAACAAATGAATTTATAAAAGAATTTGCGCCTTGTGGAATTATTCTATCAGGTGGTCCAAATTCAGTTTATGGTGTTGAAAAAGCAGAGGCTCCATCTGCTGTATTTGAGATGGGTGTGCCAGTATTTGGAATTTGCTATGGCATGCAAACAATAGCTAGCCAATTAGGTGGTAAGGTCGAAAGCTCAGGCGAACGTGAGTTTGGTTATGCCGAAATCACAAGTTTAAGCAGCCAAGTTTTTAGCGGTTTAAAAGATGGTGAAACTACTGATGGTGATTATCTACAAGTATGGATGAGCCATGGTGATAAAGTTACTCAGTTACCTGATGGTTTTGAAATAATCGCTAAAACAGACTCATGCCCAATTGCTGCTATGGCTGATGTTAAACGAAATATCTATGCTGTACAGTTTCATCCTGAAGTTACTCATACTAAACAAGGGACTAAAATCCTTGAGAGATTTGTATTAGATGTATGTAATGCAAAGCAAAGTTGGACAATGCCAAATTATGCAGATGAAGCAGTAGCTAAAATAAAAACACAAGTTGGTGATGATATTGTAATTTTAGCCTTATCTGGTGGCGTGGACAGCAGTGTAGCGGGTGTACTTATTCATAAAGCTATTGGTAAGCAGTTAAAATGTATTTTTGTAGATACTGGATTACTTCGCTATAATGAAGCAGATCAAGTTATGAAAAATTATCATGAAAATTTACAGCTTGATATTACAAAAATTGATGCAAAAGAAGAGTTTTATTTAGCTTTAGAAGGCGTATCTGATCCAGAAGCTAAACGCAAGATTATTGGTAAATTATTTGTGGATATTTTTCAACGTGAATCAGCTAAATTTACTAATGCTAAATGGTTGGCGCAAGGAACTATATATCCAGATGTAATTGAATCAGCTGGAAGCAAAAATAAAAAAGCTCATAATATTAAATCACATCATAATGTTGGTGGTTTGCCTGAAGATATGAAATTACAGTTATTAGAGCCACTACGTGAATTATTTAAAGATGAAGTTCGTGCCTTAGGTGTATCATTAGGTATTGCGCCGAAATTGATTTATCGTCATCCATTCCCAGGCCCTGGCTTAGGAGTGCGTATTTTGGGTGAAGTTAAACCTGAATTTGTAGCGTTATTACAAAAAGCGGATAATATATTTATTGAAGAGTTATATGCTCATGATTTATATCAAAAAGTTGCACAAGCATTCGTAGTATTTTTACCAGTAAAAACAGTTGGTGTGATGGGTGATGGGCGTACATATGATTATGCTGTATCATTAAGAGCAGTTGAAACTACTGATTTTATGACGGCAAATGTGGCAAACCTGCCATTTGAGTTTATTACTAAGGTTGCAAATCGGATTATTAATGAAGTAAAAGGTATTAACCGAGTTACTTATGATATATCCGGTAAGCCTCCAGCAACCATCGAATGGGAATAATGCCATTTGTCTTTTAGCCTTATACGTTGTTGCACCTCAAAAAATGCGCCTCATGTACTAAGTGTACATTTCGTTGCATTTTTATCGGTGCGCCTAGTCTAAGGCAAAAATACTACTGGCATAATTTATGAAACTTATACCGTGTATTTAAAGTTAGTATTGTAAAGTTTGGGAACATATGAGTAATTTAGATAATTTTCAGCCTCAGAATCAATATCATCATTCTCCAAAATCTCCAAAGAAAAAATCTTGGATTTGGAAGATTATTTTTTTGTTAATTACACTGTGTGGAATTGGCGCAGCTGTTGTTGCAATGATGATTGCAGTTATTTATCCAAAATTACCAAGTATGGATGAACTAAGAAACTATCAACCTAAGCTTCCTTTACAAGTTTTTTCTGCTGATGGGGTATTATTAGGGCAGTTTGGTGAAGAGCGTCGTATTTATGTAGATATGGATGAAACACCGCGTATGTTAATAAACGCTATTTTGTCAGCCGAAGATGAAAGATTTTATGAGCATAAAGGCGTAGATTTTCAGGGTGTTATGCGTGCTGTAGTTGGAAATTTAGCTAGTGGGCATTTAAAGTCAGGTGGTAGCACCATTACGATGCAGGTAGCCAGAAACTTCTTTTTGACTAAGGAAAAGACATTTACACGTAAATTTAATGAGGTTTTATTATCGTATAAAATTGAGAACTCATTAACAAAAGACCAAATTTTATCGTTGTATATTAATCAGATTTATCTAGGTCAGAGAGCATATGGCTTTGCTGAGGCATCACAAACTTATTTTGGAAAGCCATTAGATAAATTATCCGTAGCACAATATGCCATATTAGCTGGTTTGCCAAAAGCTCCTTCTGCATATAATCCAGTTGTTAATCCTAAGCGTGCTTATCAACGTGAGGTGTATGTTTTAGGACGCATGTTAAAACATGGTTATATTAGCCAAGAGCAGTATGATGAAGCTACTAAAGAAAAAATATTTGTTATAAAAGGTACTATTAAAGACTCTACAGATGCTGGTGGATTTATAGCTGAGATGGTGCGCCAGTATTTATATCCTACATATGGTGACGAAATTTATACTCGTGGGTTTAAAGTATACACAACTATAGACAGTAAGATGCAACAAGCTGCGTATGTAGCCTTACGTAATGGATTGTTGAATTATGATTTATCGACTGGTTATAATGGACCAGAGCAACGAGTTGATTTAACTACTAATTCAGATGATACGACTGTTGATCAGGTTGCATTAAACCAATTTGATGGTTTAACTGATTACGGTAATTTAGTTTCTGCTATCGTACTTAATGTTGGAGCTGATGGCATTGATGTTATTATTAGAAATGGTGATCATGTCAAGATATCTGGCAATAGCTTTGCTAAAATAAAAAAATTACTCAATGAAAAAAATAAAATTTTGCCTGGCTCTGTGGTTCGTATTTACAAAGTTGGTAATGATTGGAATATTGGACAGCTTCCTAAGGTTCAAGGTGCATTAGTTTCAATTAGTCCACAAGATGGTGCTATAAAAGCATTAATGGGTGGCTTTGATTTTACATATAATAACTTTAATCATGTGATACAAGCAAAACGCCAACCAGGTTCTAGTATAAAACCTTTTATTTATTCTGCGGCTCTTGATCGAGGTTATACTACTGGCACGGTTATCGATGATAGTCCTGCATGTTTTCCTAATGGGACAGGGGGAGATTGGTGTCCAAGAAATGATGATAATCAATATATGGGGCCAATTTCATTACGTCAAGCTCTTACCTTTTCACGTAACTTGATCACTGTGAAAATTTTAAACTCTATTACTCCGCAATATGCAATTAGTTATTTAGCCAAATTTGGTTTTGCTGAGTCTCAATTCCAACCATATCTAACGATGGGACTTGGTGCTAATGAAGTTACCCCATTGCAAATGGCACAAGCATATTCTGTATTTGCTAATGGTGGATACAAAGTAGACCCTTACTTTATTACAAAGATAACAGATTCTGAAGATAAAGTCTTAGCTGAAACTAAGCCTGTTGATATTCGTAGCCAAGAGCCTGCGATTAGTCCTCGTAATGCTTTCATCATGGATAGTGTTTTGCGTGATGTTGCTAAGTATGGAACTGGTTCCAGAGCATACAAAGCCTTGCAAAGAGGCGATATAGCAGGTAAGACTGGAACAACCAATGATTCTAAAGATGTTTGGTTTGATGGATATACGCCAAACTTGGCTACTATTGTATGGGTCGGTTATGATCAACCCAAAAGTTTGGGCCGTCAATATGGTGCAACTTTAGCATTACCAATTTGGGTTGATTTCATGAGATCAGCATTGGCAAATATTCCGCAAACTCGCTTGAGTATGCCAGATGGAATAACTGCTGTTCCGGATGGTACATGGAGAGGTGATACTGAGTATTACTATTCAGATGGACCAATTGGTCATGTAGATGCATCAGGGGTATCTGGTGAGAGTGATGCTGATGTAGAAAATATTTTATCTGCTGGTGATTCTGAACCAAGTAATCAAAATAATCAGAGTGCTCCAGAAATACATACTGAACAACAAGATAGTAGTAATTCGGCTAATTCAAGTGGTGTTAATACATCAGACGGAAGCAATAATTCAGGCAAGGTTGCCGATATTAATGATATAATAAAAAATATTCGTGATTAATTTTTTACTTATGGAGTAATTTATGAAGCATTATCCTCATCCAAAATTTGCTAAAGAAGGTTGGTTGTTTATTGGTATTAGTTCTGTATTAGCTTTGGCTGTACTAATGTTAACTAATATAGTTGCAGCGCTACCATTTATTTTGATAGCAATCTTTGTTTTACAATTTTTCCGTGATCCAGCTCGTGAAATTCCACAAGATGAGAATGCTATTTTATCTCCTGCGGATGGTAAAATTATTGCTATTGAGCAAGTTAATGATCCATATCAAAATGTAGAGTCATTAAAAATTAGTGTTTTTATGAACGTATTTAATGTACATTCAAATCGTTCACCTGTAGATGGTGAAGTTGTTGATGTACAATACTTTGCTGGTAAATTCCTAAATGCTGATTTTGACAAAGCATCATTAGAAAATGAGCGTAATGCTGTTGTTGTTAAAATGAATAATGGGTATCGTATTACATTTGTCCAAGTTGCTGGATTAATTGCTCGTCGTATATTATGTTATACACAAGTTGGTAATTGGTTAAAACGTGGTGAGCGTTATGGTTTTATTCGTTTTGGTTCACGAGTTGATTTATATTTACCGTTAAATGCTAAGCCATTGGTAATTATTGGTCAAAAAGTAAAAGCTACTGAAACTATTCTTGCTACTTTAGATTAATATTGTAAGCTATTGATATGAAGAGGGTAAAAGGTTCTCCGATTTATTTAGTGCCTAGTTTGATTACGCTGAGCTCTATGTGCTTTGGCGTATACGCTATGGTACAATCAATTCAAGGAAATTTTTATAATGCTGGGATTGCAATCTTTTTATCAATGATTTTAGATGGGTTAGATGGTCGTGTTGCACGCATGACCAAAACTACATCTGCATTTGGTGCTGAACTTGATAGTTTGGCCGATATGGTGGCATTTGGTGTAGCCCCTGCGTTAATTATATTTAACTGGGGGCTCAATTATATGGGTTTATGGGGATGGAGTGCATCATTTATCTATTGTGCATGCGCTGCTATAAGACTTGCCCGTTTTAATTCAAGTTCATCTGGAGATAGTGGGTTTTTCTTAGGGCTTCCATCTCCATCAGCTGCTGCATTAGTAGTGGGATTTGTTTTTATAGCTGGTGAGTATCACTTGCATTTACCAGTTCATACTACTTATCACCTAGCAATGGGTATAACAATATTTGCAGCAATTTCAATGATTACAAATGTTAAATTCTATGGTTTCAAAGAGTTTAATTTTCATCACCGTGCACCATTTAGAGCGCTTTTATTATTTCTGGTTTTAATAGTAATGATTACATATTATCCAGAGCTTGTAGTATATGGTTTTTTTGTTCTCTATGTGGTTGTAAGTTATATTTTGTGGATAAGCTCTATATTAAGAGCAAAAAAATAATTTTGATAGCTCATAAATATACTCACCTTTATAAATAAAGAGTATGTAAGGAATAACTAGTGTATAAAAATAAATCAACACTTTTAGAGTCAAATGAATTAGCAAAAATATCTGTAAATGACAATGTAATTCAATTGTCTGGTAATTGGGTGTGGAGTTCTTTAGCAGAAGATGTTCTAAATCTTGAAATAAAATCTTCAGCGTCTAATATCTTGATTGATGCAAGTAAAATTACTTATCTAGATACTACTGGTGCGTATTTTATAAAAGCATTACGCGATAAATTTGACAAAAATTCAACAAAAATAGAAATTAAACTAAATCCAGATGAAGCAAAATTATTTGATTTAGTTTCAGATATTGAACATTATGATGAAGATAAAGTTCACCCAAATGATCCATTAACATTTACCCAAGTTTGTGCCGAAGGTTTTAATAACTTTGTGCAGTTATTTGCTAATATGCTTGCAATGTTTGGGCAAATTTGTTATTCATTGGTAACTATTTTCAAAAAAGATTCTCCTGTTTATTTTGGAGCTATAGCTAGTACAATATCAACAGCTGGTATTGGTGGTATATTAATTACATCAACATTATGTTTTTTAATTGGTGTTAATCTAACCTATCAAATGGCGCCACAGTTTGTTACATATGGTGCAAATGTTTATGTTGTGAATTTTTTGGGTATATCATTATTAAGAGAAGTAACTCCATTATTAACAGCCGTGATAGTGGCAGGTAGAAGTGGTTCAGCAATTGCTGCATATATTGGTACTATGAAAGTTCAAGAAGAGATCGATGCCTTAAAAACTATGGGTGTTTCCCCAATGAGGTATTTGATTTTGCCACGAGTAATAGGATTAATACTTTCATTGCCTATTTTAACTATGATTGCAGATGTAGCAAGTATGTTTGGTGGAATGATTTTTGCAGGTCCATTACTTGGGATAGAGCCAGGATTATTTATTGAAAGAGTACAAACAGCAGTCTCTATAAATAATTTTTGGGTGGGCATACTAAAAAGCTTTTTCTTTGCTGGTATTATTGGTATGGTCAGTTGTTATTGTGGTTTACAAGTGAAATCAAATGCTGATAGTATCGGAGTTCAAACAACTAGAAGTGTAGTTTTATCAATTTGTTTGATTATTTTTATTGATGCTTTATTTGCTATTGTTTTAAAAATGTTGGGGGTTAATTAATGTCGTTATTAAACAATCAACAACCGATTATTGAAATAAAGAAATTAGGTACTGCTTTTAATGATGAGTGGGTACATAAAGATTTAGATCTAACAATTATGCCAGATAGATTTGTAACTATAATTGGCGCAAGTGGATGTGGAAAAACAACGTTAGTTCGTGAAATTATGATGCTACAACCAATTACAAGCGGTGAAATCTATCTTATGGGTGAAAAAATCTCTAATTATAGTTTGGAAGATCCAGATACAAAGCGTGTGTTGAGTAAGATGGGCATGATGTTTCAGTTAGGAGCTCTTTATAATTCATATAGTATTTTGGATAATGTAATTTATCCAATTATGGAATATAGTGATTTTTCATATGAATTAGCCCGAGAATTAGCATATCAAAAACTACGTATGACTGGATTAAAAGAAATTGCATATGGTAAATTTCCTAGAGAAATTAGCCCCGGTATGCAAAAAAGAGCTGCTTTGGCTCGTACTTTGGCTCTTGATCCAAAAGTACTATTTCTTGATGAGCCAACAGCTGGTCTTGATCCAAACAGTGCAGCTGCTTTTGATGAGCTGATGTTAACTTTACAAGCTCAGCTAAAGTTAACGATAATAATGATTACTCATGATTTGGATTCTATTTGGCGCACAAGTGATGAGATAGTTTATTTAAGTAATAAAAAAGTTGCTTTGCACGATACCGTATTGAATGCCGCAAATTATGAAGGTATTCCAGATTTGTACAATTATTTTAATGGTGAAAGAGGCAAGGTTGCTAAAGCTTACTACTCTAAGTTAAAAAAGGATAATAATTAATGAAAAATAAACAGTACTTATTTATAGGATGTTTTGTATTATTGGGGTTTATTTCAATTATTGGTATTTTATTATGGTTTTCTGCAGATTCGCGCAAATCTTATAATACTTATCAGGTAGTTTTTCATGAACCTGTAGATGGATTAACAACAAGCTCAGTAGTTAAATATAATGGTGTGGAAGTTGGAAATGTTTCTGCAATAGTCTTAGATAACAAAAATCCTAATAACATCACTGTGAATTTATCTATTTTGCAATCAGTATCGGTAACAACGTCAAGTTATGCAACTATGAAATCACAAGGTGTAACAGGTATGTCGTATATTGCATTGACTGCGGATCCTAAAATAACTTCATTTACATATATCAAACCGCATAATTCTGAGCCTTATCCACAAATTCCAGAAAGAACTTCTTTTTTGACAACACTAACGGAGCAAGCACAGAAAATTGGAACAAATATAGAGGATATTTCGACAGAGGTTAAAGTTTTATTAAATGATGAAAATATAACACATATTAATCATACTTTAGCAAACATTGATAAGGTAACATCTGCGATAGCAGATCAATCTGGTTCTATTTCGGACTCATTGAAGATTATGACAGTTGTTTTAAATAATGTAAATAGTAATAGTCAATCTTTAAATGATACTTTATTGCAGGTAAGCAGTTTAGTAAAAGCGTTAGAATTAAATAGTACAAAATTTAATGGTATTATGGATAGTGTTCAAAACGATACATTAAATAATATTAATAATGTATTATTACCAAATATTAATCAATCTATGTTAAATATGAATAATACATCAGGTCAGTTGAGCGAGTTAATTAAAACAGTTAATCAAAATCCATCAGTATTCATTCGTGGTAAAACAAATCCACCTAAAGGTCCGGGAGAGTAATTATGATAAAAAGAATTAATCAATTAGTATTAGTATTAGGTATATTTAGTTTAATTGGTTGTGGTTCAATTTTAGGTCCTCAGCAACAAACGCCAGTTAGTCAATATGAAATTACCAATTTAAAGCAAGTAAATACTATTAATCATGGTACTTGTGAAAGCACTACCAGCATAGCTCTTTTTATCTCTGGTACACGTGGAGTTCCTCCTTATGATAGCTATAAGATGTATTATACAACTGATAAATATAAAATTAATTCTTATGGTTATAATCAATGGGTATCTAATCCAGCAGATATGATTGGTGGCGTTTTAGCAACTAATATTATAAGTGATTGTTCTTTTAGAAATTCAGTGACTGCTATTTCTACAGCAAATACGCGTTATAGACTTGTACCATTTTTAGATATAATTAGAAATGAAACAGGAGCAGATGGCAAAATGAATGCGCGTTTGGCAATGTCTTTATTATTAATAGATCCAGGGCAAAATTATACGGTTGGAGCTATGAGGTTTGACCAGACTCTGCCAACTGATGGTACGCCAGCTGGTTTCGTTGATAGTATTAATAAATTAGTTTCTCAATTTAGCACTCAATCTATAGAGTGGTTGAAAGATAATACAGAAACAGCAAAGTAATGGATAGTACACACAAGACTTCACGTAACAGTGAAGTTTTTTTAATTGGTATTTATAAAAATAGATAATGACAACTAACGTAATCCAGCAAATAAATGAAACTGATTTAACCTATAAACAATATTGGCTAAATCAGTTAAATAAACTAGATAAAAATAGCTCTCGTTATACTCGTTTAATTGAGGGTATTCAAAAAGCTATTACTCATGCAGAATCAAGAAATCTCTTGATTCAAAATACTAAAATCACGTATCCTCCAGAGCTTCCTGTGAGTCAGGAAGTTAATAGTATTAAGAAATTAATCAAAGAAAATCAGGTGATTATAATATGTGGTGAGACAGGTTCAGGTAAAACTACACAGCTTCCTAAAGTTTTGCTTGAAATGGGTTATGCTGCACGTGGTTTGATTGGACATACTCAGCCAAGGAGAATTGCAGCTAAATCATTATCTAACCGGATTAGCCAAGAGTTAAATTGCACTGATAATGAAAATAATTTGGTTGCATGTAAAATGCGTTTTACTGATAGTACAAAGCCAAATACCGCAATTAAACTAATGACTGATGGTATATTGTTACAAGAAATTCAGAATGACAAACTTTTATTACAATATTCCGCAATTATTATTGATGAAGTACATGAGCGTAGTTTAAACATTGATTTTATTTTGGGATATCTACAGCAATTAGTTAAACGACGTCCTGATCTAAAAATTATTATTACATCGGCTACGTTAGAAAATGAAAAGTTGGCTAAATTTTTTGCAACAAATGCAATTCTAAATGTAAGCGGTAAGACATACCCTGTTGATATAGTTTATCAAGCATATCAAGATGAAGACGATGATGATATGAGCCTAAATAAAGCAATTTATCAGGCAATAGTTGCGGCGTTAGAGGTAGATTGTGGTAATGGCTTAGTATTTTTACCTGGTGAACGAGAGATAAAACATTGTTTACAGTATTTACGTAAAACTGAACTAAAATCATATGAAATATTGCCACTTTATGCAAGACAAAATAATGAAGAGCAAACCCAGATATTTAATAATGATGGTAAACTAAAAATTATATTAGCAACAAATATTGCTGAGACATCACTGACGATACCTGGAATAAAGTTTGTAATTGATACTGGCTTAGCACGCGTAAAACGCTATAGCGTACGTAATCGTGTTGAACAGTTGCAGATTGAAAATATTAGTCAAGCTTCGAGTAAACAAAGAGCTGGCCGTGCAGGGCGCACAAGTCAAGGCTTATGTGTTAGATTATTTAGTGAGATAGAGTTTAATCAGAGAAAATCATATACAGAGCCTGAATTATTACGGAGTAATTTAGCCAATGTGATTTTAAGATTGCTAAGTTTAAATATTGGTGAAGTAAGTACATTTCCATTTTTAGATGCTCCTGAGAATAAATCTTTTAATGATGGATTTAGGACTCTTTATCAAGTTGGTGCAATTGATGAGAGTAATAAGATTACCTCTACTGGTCATAAGCTTGCTAAGATTCCTGTAGATGTGCAATTGGCTAAGATACTGCTTGCTAGTGCTGAAAAATTTGCTTCTTTAAAAGAGGCTTTAGTGGTTGTGTCATTTCTTGCGATTCAAGATCCAAGAGAGTTTCCAATCGAGCATCAGCAATTAGTTCGTGAACGACATAGTATTTGGGCAGATAAAAAATCTGAGTTTATACAGATTCTTAATCTATGGAGATGGTATCAAGAAGAATTACAGCATAAAAAATCTAATAAAAAATTAATCGAAACATGCCATAAACATTTCTTATCTGTAGTACGGCTACGTGAGTGGCGAGAGCTTTATCGTCAGCTTAAAGAAACCATGATAGGTTTAGGGTATAAAGAAAATAGTACCGAGGGTAATTATGAAAGTATTCATCGCTCTATTTTAAGTGGATTTATAGTAAATATTGGGCAAAAAGATATTGTTGAGAAGCATTATCTAAGTACAAATAGTCGTAAGTTTTATTTGCATCCATCAGCGCAGATTGATGCTGCTAAGTGGGTTGTGAGTAGTAATTTAGTAGAAACTACGAGGCTTTATGCTAGAAACTCAGCCTCAATAGAACCTGAATGGCTAAATGGTATTGCAAACCATCTTTATCGATATACTTATACCAATTGTCACTGGGATAAAAAGCGTGGCGAAGTATTAGCATATAAGACATCGTTATTATATGGATTATCTATTTATAGTGAAAAAATTTCCTATGCACAGGTTGATAATAAACTTACTCGTGAAATAATGATACGAGAAGGAATTGTGGCAAATCAACTAGTTAAAAATTATCCATTTATGGTGCATAATCAGCGTGTAATCCATGAAGTTGAGAATCTTGAGGATAAATTACGAACTTCGTTAGCTATGATTGAAGATGAGTTATATCAGTTTTATTTAGATGTTTTACCATTAGATATACTAGATGTTCCATCATTGGAGCAGTTTTTAAAAGTAAATCAAGATAAGTTAAAAATTAATCAAGAAGAATTTATAAATCGTCTTGTTGTTAATAATGAATATGCAGCACTGTACCCTGATTTTATTGAAAATAACGGTGTCAAAATCAAATTAAAATATGTTTTTGATCATGATAGCGAAGAAGATGGCTTAGTAGCTTTGATAAATCTTACAGAACTACCATTATTAAATAAAAAGCAATTTGATTGGTTGGTAGTTGGACTTATTCGCGATAAAATTACTTATTTGATTAAGTCGTTGCCTAAAGCAACTAGATTACAGTTTAATCCATTACAAGATACAATAAATGAGTTTTTAAGTATAGCTAATCTTGAAAATAGCATTATTGAAGAATTTGTTACATATGCAGTTAAATATAAAAAAATATCGTTAAATTATACTACTTTAATTGATACTAAATTTACTACCCAATATATTTGTCATTTCCGTATTTTGGATAATAAACGAGTTATTGCAACCGGTAATAATTTAGAGAAGCTTCAAGACGAATTATCTGGTAAGTTAAATAAAATTGTAGTGCAGCATACGGCAGCAGAGCAAATAAATAATATAGCTACATATATAACTGAATTTAATAATCTACTACAAGAAACACAAATTGCTAATGGGAAAGTGCGTGCTTATAATAGTTTAATTATTGAAAAAGATAAATCAATTACTTATGGTGTAGTGCCCGAATTAATGAAGGCAGAACAAAGTACGCGTCGTGCTATTATTTATTTAGTAAAGCTATCATTAAAAGAACAGCAAAAATACTTAAGTACTAAAAAAATAAATGGATTCCCTGAAGTGAGTTTTGCACTGATAGATATTTATAAAAAAGATGACCTGATTGCTGCATGTACAAACTATATTTTAAATAATGCAGTAATTATGAATTTATCAAATAAATATAATTTAAGTGAAGATGAATTTAATCATTTGTTAGCGAAATCAAAAGTTTCTGTAAGCGAACTATTACCATTATTTTCAAATACGATGCAACAAATAGCTAAGCTTTATAAAGAATTAAAGATACAGGCTGAAAATCACGATCTGGAAGAGTCTATTTATGAGCAATTAGATGATTTAATCTACGAGAGTTTTTTAGATTATACACATTGGCAATTTTTGCAAGAGTATCCTCGTTATTTGCGAGCTATGATTATTCGTTTAGACAAATATCAAAAATCATCGAGCAAAGATTCTTCTTCACAAGCTGAAATTGATATTATTTATAATAAATGGTTGGATATTATTGAAGAGCTTGAAAACAAAAAGAAATCAGTATCTCGAGTATTACATGATTTTAGGTATAAAATAGAAGAACTAAAAATATCATTGTTTGCACAGGAGATAAAAACTTTATATCCTGTGTCGAGTAAGCGTTTGCAAAATGAACTTGAAGTTATTTATTTAGCTAATTTAAAGTGATTTATTCTAATGCAAAAGCATGAAATTAATATCTTTAGGCAACTGAATTTACAAATATCAGTAATTAACCTGAGTGTTAGCTAATTCTTATAGACCTCATTTTCATAGTTTTTCATGAAATCTATACTAGAATTAGTGTCGGTTGGGAATTTTTTATGAATTTTGCTCAATAACTCTGATAATTCAGCTTTAGTCCCAATAAATACATCTGGTAGGGTATTTATTTCTGTAATAAGATATTTGTTTGAATCCATAAATTTATTTTTAAGAATAAATTGTTTGTAAGTCGGTTCTATTAGAATATTATCACCAGCTTTCAAATAGATATGATTACCATTATGAGAATGTGCTTCATATTTTTTTACCAGCTGTTTCATATTTTGATTACTATCATTAGCTATATAATCATGAATTGCATTACTTGAAATTCCACATTGACCACGCCTATAATTTTCTTCAGGATTTTCATCTATCCCAAAACTTTTACTATTATCTATTATTTGCTTAAACTCTAATTTTACGATATTATTAAAAAAAGCCGATAAAGCTTCCTTATTCATCACAATATTATCTTCAGTTATGATCATTGAGTATTCTTTTAATTGATTTATTTTACTTGTATTATTTGGCACTTGAGTATTGGATGCTCCACTATTACATGCTGTTAGTTGGCTAATTACGATAGCAGAAGCGAGAATTGAGAATAGTAATTTTATTTTTTTCATTTTAACTTTCTATTAGAGTTTTGTATATTTATGTTAGTAATTGTCTTGTAAGGTAATTACAAGAAAAATTTTTGTATGGGAATAAGTACTTGCATCAATAATATAATTATTATTATTGATACAAGTACTATTAAGTAAAAGTATAGTAATTGAGTATTTATATTGACAAATGTACTAGTTTAGAAAAATGTGGATTTGTGAGCATTACAGATGTTTCACTACCATTGATGGGATCTTTATCGGAGTCTCCACTACTTGTTATAGCAATGAGTATACAGTTCTGTCCATTTGCTTCACATAAGTAGATTGGACCACCGCTATCACCTACTTGAACTGGGATTTTATGTCCTAATACACTGTCATAATTATAATAACTAATAAAATTTGGGCTTCCTTGTTTATTCATTTCAAATTGGTATTTTGATGGGAACGTACTTGCCCAGCCAAAGGCATAAAGCTCTGGTATGTTTTTTGTAAATCCTGATTTAATTGCCATTTTTGCAAATCTACTTTTTGTTTGATCATAGCTTTCATTAATTAAATTATTTAAAATACTATTAGATGGAATCCAATAATCAAATGTATGAGGAGCAAACCTAATTATTGCAATATCAGATCCATCATATAACCCATATTCAACAGGATTCATCTTATATCCATAGCCAGCATGGATATCTTTAATTACTACATCTTTGTCTTTATAAGAGTTTGTGCTCTTATTATAAGTATTTAATGTTATTTCATCACCATTTTTGGGTGGATTTATAGAAATACCAAGTTTTTTAACTCCTTCCACACAATGTGCGGCGGTGACTAACAGGTCATCTTTTATTGCAACACCAGTACAATAACCAAATTGGTATTTTTTTAAACCAATAGTTGCTTTTGCAAATTCAGCGATTTGTGATCCATCTGGTAAACTTTGGAAATTTTTACCATTAACGATTTTGCTAGAAATATCAGTTGCTTTATCTGATGGTGAATTAGCTTGTGTACTTCCAGAGTTACAAGCTGTTAGTCCAGTTATTAATAGGATTGGTAATAGTTTTATTATTAATGATTTCATAATGTAGCTCCTTAGTTATTAAATGTTTTTATAATTATTGTATTTAAGACATGATTGTAATGCTTTTATTGCATGAAATCAAGTTCGAAGATAATTTATTTTTATTTTGATGCTATTTATGAAATTAAATCGCATAATTATTAGAGCTAGTTATAACAAGCTCATGTAAGAAAAATGATACAATATAAGTCTATATATTTATGGTTAGATGTAAAAATGAGATTATTAGTAAGCAAACATAATCTAGGAAAATGGGCAGCACATTATGTTGCCAACAAGATTAATCAATTTTCTCCGACAGATGATAGACTATTTGTACTTGGCTTGCCAACTGGTTCAACTCCAATTGATATGTATAATGAGTTAATAAAATTACATAAATTAGGGAAGCTTAGTTTTGAACATGTTGTTACATTTAATATGGATGAATATGTTGGTTTAGCAGAGGATCATCCAGAGTCTTATCATTACTATATGTATAATAATTTTTTTAAGCATATCAATATCAAAAAAGAAAATATTCATATATTGGATGGTAATGCTAGTGATCTAGATATAGAGTGCCAAAATTATGAAGATAAAATTGATAAACTTGGTGGAATACAATTACAAATTGGTGGCGTTGGAGAAAATGGGCATATTGCGTTTAATGAGCCTTGGTCTTCATTTTCATCTAAAACTCGAAGTAAAGATTTAGATATGTCAACTATCTTAGCTAACTCTCGTTTTTTTGAAAATGATGTAGAAAAAACACCAAAATTTGCACTAACTATCGGTGTTGCGACGATTCTTGCTGCAAAAGAAGTGATTATTTTAGCTAAAGGTTTAGGTAAAGCAAATGCGGTTTATCAGGCTATTGAAGGAGCTGTATCAAGCATGTATCCAATTACAGCATTACAGCATCATAGAAAAGCCTTGATTTTATGTGATGAATTATCGTCATATGATTTAAAAGTAAAAACAGTAAAATATTTTGAGACTGTGCATGATGATTATTCTGCACATGATTTGTCATTATAGGTAAAGATTATGATTAGGGATATGCGTGTAATTACGGGGAAATACGTTTTTGATGGTATAAATTTATTAACAGATAAGGCAGTTCTTGTTGCTGATGGTCTAATCGTTGATATAGTTGATATAAATAAAGTATTTGATAAGAAGCAAATTGAAGATTTTGGCAATGTAGTAATCAGTAGTGGCATGCTTGATTTGCAGTTAAATGGCTGTGGTGGCGTTTTATTTAATGACTCTATTAGCGTTGAGACATTAGAAACTATGCATCAAACGAGTTTACGCTATGGTACAACAGGGTTTTTACCTACATTAATTACAAGCAAATTTGATGATGTGCATCAAGCACTGGAAGTAACTAAAGAATGGTTTAAACAGTTTGGTAATACTCGTGGGGTAATTGGATTACATTTGGAGGGGCCATTTTTATCTAGTGATAAGAGCGGTATTCATCCAAAAGAGTTTATTGTTGTGCCTGATGACAAAATACTTAAATTAATTGCAAGCTATGCTAAATGTTATCCGATTAAGATGACAATTGCTCCTGAAAATTTTACAGCTGAACAAATTTCATTTTTGGCAAAAAGCGGTATCATTGTATCAATTGGACATAGCAATGCTTCTTATGAAGAAGCACAAAAAGCTTTTGATAATGGCGCAATTACAGCTACTCATCTGTTTAATGCCATGAGCGGACTTACAGGGCGTAACCCTGGAGTGATTGGTGCTATTTTATCTAATCCATGCTATACTGGGATTATTGTTGATCTATTACATGTGGATAAGCATAATGTTAGCTTAGTGAGTAAATTAAAACCAATGCATACATATTTAGTCACTGATGCGGTAACGCCAACTGGTACAGATATGACAGAGTTTGATTTTGCAGGTAAGCATCTATATGTCCGAGATGGTAAATGTATAGATGATACGGGTACACTTGGTGGTGCATATTTGACTATGAATGAAGCAGTACAAAATTGTGTAAAAGAGTGCAATATTAGTTTAGAGCAAGCACTAGCTATGGCAACTATTATTCCTGCGCAAATGATGGATTTAGATAATGAAATAGGCCGTATTAGTATTGGTAATGTGGCAAATTTAATTGCTATAGATTTAGATGATTTTAGCTGTGAACTTATCTAGTTTAATTATTGTATATCAAATCAAAAAAGCCACTATTATTTAATTTATAGTGGCTTTTGACTTTATTAAAATCGTTGTAATATAGCTAATTTCAGATTAAATTGTACAATGCAATGAGCGACGACAGCTATGAGCAATAGCTTAGGAGTGAATCAAGCAGTATAGTTTATAGTGAGTTAGCTATATATCTTGTTTTCCATCTTGATAAATTAGGTATGCACTCCCACAGCGCTCTTTTATTTTAGAGTTTGGAAATGCCTTTTTTAGTTTTGCTATATCATGATTTTTACCAAACCAAATTATATTTGTCACAGCTGCTTTATTAATTCCACTATAGCTATTATCTAAGAGCATGGAAAAGTTTTGTGTATAATTTGAGTCTAGATTTTTGTGAATGATTTTGAAAACTTGTTTAAATTTAAGCTCTTTTTCTTTAGGTAGTTCAACATTAATCTCTCTAGTTGCCAAACATGCACCAGGAATAAATACCAACACGCTGTCTTGATTTAAAGTAATTGCAATCTCATGGGCAATATTATTTATATTGCTTTCGGATAGATGTTGGTATGGGGAAAATGTGAATTGTTTGGTGTTATCACCATAGTTCTTATATATACCAAGTAATGTAGTAAATTTACCCTGCTGGATATCATGTTTTTGTAGTATATCAATAACACTATTTTCTAATTGAGATTGATTGTTATTTAATATACGAGAGTAAGCTTTGTCTATTGATATTTGTTTTGTATTATTTGAGATATACATAACTGGGCTATCATTTATTTCTAATGCAAATGATATTGGAGTTATGAACATGATTATTACTGAAAACTTATATAAATGATTTTTAATCATGTTTTATTCCTTATGTATTTATTTTTATCATTATAGCATAGACAATTTTTTTGTAAAATCAAATATAAAGTTTATGCAAATATTTTATCAAACCCACATGAATACCAAAATTTCTTGAAATGATGCGAGCTTTACTGATACAGTAAATGATGAATACCACTATAAAAACTAGCAATGTATGTTTAGAAAAGAATTTATTATTTTGAACGAATTTATGAAAATAAGTAATGGTAGCTTAAAGCTACCATTACTATTAGGTGATTGACAAACCAAACTCTGCTGATTTATTTTAGCTATTGTTAGCTAAGTTGAAATTGCAAATTTTTGGTTTGTTATTATTTATTTAGATAAATATTTTAAAAAATTCTTTAACTATTTAATTGAGAACTATACTTTTTATAGTATTAATAACATCAACATATATCATATGGATAAGTTATGTGAAATATATTAACCATGATATGACAAGTATCTTAAAGAGCCATCGCTAACACATTTATTAATCAATAATTGTTACCCCTCTAGGGTAATGTTGATATTTATGAAGATGGTATTATTTGTACTTGAAAGACGAAAGTTTTTCTTTTAAATTGTTAAATATATACACTTAAGTATATTTAATTCTATATATAATAAAATCATAAAAAGGAGCTTATTATGAATGCAGATATCATTAAAGGTAAATGGAAAGAGTTTAAAGGAAAATTGAAAGAAAAATGGGGTGATATTACTGATGATGAATTATTACAAATCGAAGGTAATAGCGACAAAATTTATGGAGTGTTACAGCAGCGTTATGGTTTAGGCCGTGATGAAGCTAAAAAAACACTAGATGAATTGAGTAAAGACCTATAATTCATTTTAGGCTATTATTAAAATATAGCTTATTCGTCTGTTGAAAACTAACAAACCCCGTCAATGTATTGACGGGGTTTGTTAGTTTTCAAGTTTATAAGATTGGTTTAATTTAATAATTGCTAAAAAATCATTAAACAAAATCTATTTTTCAGAAATTATTATTGACTTAAATAAAGCAATATGTTAAATTATTGCATTGATGTAATGCTTTTATGGAATAAATCATGTGGCATTCATTAGTAAATGGGAATTAAATAAAAATATATAAGCATAAAAATGCAAATTTATAAGCATTCTAAATTAATATTAAGGAAAACAGAAATGAATAAAAAAATAGCACTATTATTGTCAGTACTTTTAACTACAGTAGTTACAGGGTGTAATAGTGGTTCCACTGGTGGCTCTCAGCCTACCGAAATTAGTAATTCTACTAAAGCTATAGGTGGCAAAAAAGCTATTATGTATAGAGAGCTTCCAGCAGAAGTTAAAGGAACGCCAAGTTTATTAGTATATGATATAGGTGGTTTACAGCAAGCTGGAGTTACTGTTGTAGGAAGTTATCCATTTAAGAGTAATGGAATTGCGGCGCATCCTTTGGTGTTATTTGGAACAAAATATCAAATAATGAAATTTCTGAGAAAATCAGATGTTTGGATTGACAACCAACTTTATTCTGACAAAAACGGTGGTGGTCTTAATAGTTTATACGTTGGAATTGCTCCATATAATCCAGGGGATAGATTTAAAGAAATTTTTTCGATATATGATTATTCTAATAATCTAATAAGTGAAATAGTAGGTATATTTGGTAAAGATATATTTAAAGGAGTATTGAATAGTACTTTTAATGTTGAAAAACCAGCCAAAGCACTTCAAGCTTTTTATAATTCTATGGATGCATCAATAGAAGCTTATGAAGGGGCAAAAATGCCTGAAGAAGTTCAAGACGAACTTTTGGATAGAAGTAAAGTAGGTGCTTTTATGAAAGAAGATGATAAAATAGTCTATTATCTTAAAATTACTCCTGTAAAACAAGCTGGATTTATAAACATTTCTGATAAAAATCATCCAAATTGTAAGAGTCAACATTGTGATTTAAAAGCTATATATGAGATAATAAATTCAGATCCAAAGATTTTTAATAATTTTTATAAATAAAAATTTTAGACGGTATTTTAAAACCACTATTTATAGTATTAAATAGTGGTTTTTTAATTTATATCTTTAGTGAAAGATAATTTGATTATCGCGAGTTTCTACTAAAATAGTTTGCTCTGGTAAATATTTGCCATTTAAAATAGCTTTAGCTAATGGATTTTCAATTTTTTGTTGAATTGCACGTTTTAGTGGACGTGCTCCATAGATCGGATCAAAACCAACTTCAGCTAATAAATCAAGAGCATCATCGCTAATTTGTAAGTGTAAATCCATTTTATTAAGACGATATTCAAGACGTTTCAATTGAATTTTTGCAATTTGACGAATGTTTTCTTGGTTTAATCCATGGAAAACTACAACCTCGTCCACACGGTTTACAAACTCAGGGCGGAAGAAGTTTTTTAATTCTTCCATTACAGTTGCTTTAATTACATCATATGGCTCATGAGTCATAGCTTGAATTTGCGTTGAACCTATATTTGATGTCATCACAATCACAGTATTACTAAAATCAACAGTTCTACCTTGACCATCTGTCAAACGGCCATCATCTAATACTTGAAGCAAAATATTAAATACATCCGGATGAGCTTTTTCAACTTCATCAAGTAATATTACGCTATATGGTTTACGGCGGACTTGTTCTGTTAGGTAACCACCTTCTTCATAACCAACATATCCTGGAGGGGCACCAACTAAGCGTGAAACACTATGTTTTTCCATATATTCAGACATGTCAATTCGTATTAAATGATCTTCACTATCAAACATAAATCCAGCTAAAGCTTTACAAAGCTCAGTTTTACCAACCCCAGTTGGGCCTAAAAATAAGAATGATCCATATGGCTTATTAGGATCAGATAAGCCAGAGCGCGATCGACGAATCGCATCAGCAATCGCTGTTACTGCTTCGTGTTGTCCAATAACTCTTTCATGAAGCTTATCTTCCATAGCCAAGAGTTTGTCTTTTTCTCCTTGCATCATTTTTGACACTGGTATGCCTGTGGCACGTGAAACTACTTCGGCGATTTCTTCTGCACCAACTTCAGTGCGTAGTAATTGTAGTTGTTTTGTATCACTTTTTTCAGCTTGTTTTAGTCGAGATTCAAGCTCTGGGAGCGTACCGTATTGTAATTCAGCAACTTTACCGAGCTCACCTTTACGAGTATAGTTGTCTATCTCTGATTTCAGGCGGTCAATTTCATCACGAATTGATTGAGAGCCTTGTACAATTGCTTTTTCATTATTCCAAATTTCTTCCAAATCAGCAAATTCTTTGCCTAGAGTTGTGATTTCTTCTTCAATGATTTCTAAGCGCTTTTTACTTGCATCATCAGTTTCTTTTTTAATTGCCTCGCGTTCAATTTTTAATTGAATCAAACGACGCTCAAGTTTGTCCATGCTCTCAGGTTTAGAATCTATTTCCATTTTTATGCGAGAAGCCGCTTCATCAATTAAATCAATCGCTTTATCAGGTAAAAATCTATCGGTAATATAGCGATGTGATAATTCGGCAGCCGCTACAATAGCAGGATCTGTTATTTCCACACCATGATGGATTTCATATTTTTCTTGTAAACCGCGTAGTATGGCAATAGTATCCTCGACGCTTGGTTCACTTACCAATACTTTTTGGAATCTGCGCTCTAATGCTGGATCTTTTTCAATATATTTACGATATTCATCTAGTGTTGTTGCACCTAGACAGTGTAGCTCGCCACGTGCCAAAGCTGGTTTTAGCATATTACCTGCATCCATAGCACCTTCTGCTTTACCTGCTCCAACTAGAGTATGAATCTCATCAATAAAAATAAGTGTTTGTCCCTCATCTTCGGATAATTCAGTTAGTACTGCTTTTAGGCGTTCCTCAAATTCACCGCGATATTTAGCCCCAGCTAAAAGAGATGCTAAATCAAGGACAAGTAAGCGTTTATTTTTTAACCCTTCTGGTACTTCGCCATTTACAATCCGTTGGGCAAGTCCCTCTATAATTGCAGTTTTACCAACTCCGGGCTCACCTATTAGTACTGGATTATTTTTAGTACGGCGTTGTAATACCTGAATAGCACGTCGTATTTCATCATCACGACCAATTACAGGGTCTAGTTTACCAATACGAGCGCGTTCGGTTAAATCAACTGTATATTTTTTTAGAGCTTCACGTTGGTTTTCATTATCTTGACTATTGACAGTTTGTCCACCGCGAATATCCATTATTACTTTATTCACATCAGCTGATTTTATATGAAGATTTTTGAGAATACGCCCAGTTTCGCCTTTATCTTCGATAGCAGCAAGCAAAAATAGCTCTGAAGCAATAAACTCATCTTGCAATTTTATTGCTAATTTTTCAGTGATATTCATTAAAGTACCTAAATCACGTGAGAGAGTGATTTCGCCGTTAGTACCAGATACTTTGGGTATTTTATTTATATTTGTTTGTAGTTCTGCTTTTAGCGGAGTAATATTTACACCAATTTTGGCCAAAATACTTGCAACCGTCGAATTATCTTCGTTCAACATAGCAAGCAATAAATGTTGTGGCTCAATATATGCATTATCGTTAGCAAGCGCTAATGATTGTGCATCTTGTAATGCACCTTGAAATTTTGTAGTAAGTTTGTCAAATCTCATGTATCTCTCCCTATATATATTTAATGGTTTTGATTATTTCTTTGTCTTATATAGATTATTCAAATAATTATAACCATAAACTGTTCTTAATTAAAATATAGAGCTAGAAAAATAAATTTCAATATGTAATTTAATATATTTTAGAAAAATCTAAAATAGAGATATGATTCATCTTAATAAGATTCGAGATAAATAAATATTTAGCAGGATGATGAACTTTATGAGTTTTATAGCTAAAGGTGCCATGATAAATTTTATATTATGTTATCTTGTTGAAAAATTGATTAATTTTAGCCCAAAATAATAATGCAAAGAATGCCGCAACAGCACCAATTACAGTATTATCAGCGCGAAGTAATATAAAATTAACATTAGTCACACCAAGTGATATACCAACTAAGCTAGTAGCGATGAGGAATAATCCGCTACTTGTTGCTTGTAAATAAAGGTTGGGCTTTATTGATATTTCTAATGAACATGCCAAGGCTATAATCATACAAATCCAAATTCCCATTACCGTAAAATTATGATGATCTAACATAAATGGATGAATTGTTTGTGCGATAAATCCACCAATGACAACTCCTATTAATAATGCTTTGATTGAGCGAATACTTGCTGTATTATCTTCTCTTAATAAACATGATACCACTGCTACAACAGCCCAATTTGGCTTTAGGTCATTAATTGAGATGCAAATAGCATATAAGATTGTAGCGGTAGTAGATCCTCTAATTGCTAATTGTACTCCTGGATTTTTATGATCAAACCAGTGTTTTATAGTTAAGTTTTTTATAGAGAGTAAACTTTGTTCGGATACGTATGCTATATAGTTTGGAAATAGTTTGAACGATATATTTAATAATATCTGGGCTTCAATATAAGCAGTTAAAGTTGCCAGAAGCTTATTTTTCATTGGGTAATCTGTAAGAGTAGTACCAATTAATAATGCTTGGACAAACATCCATACATTCAAACTTTTATCAAAGCCATTATTCCTTAAAATAAAAAAACAATAAGTAAATACCATTATTAAAATGAAGTATGTTGCATGATATATACCCAGTGGGATTGATAAAATATAAAACAACATAACTATCACAAAATGGTTGAATATGTTTCTATCAAAAAATTTATTACTTTTAGTATGATATGCGCCAATAAAAGATAGTACAGCTGTTTGTATCCAAATAAAAATAGGATTACCTAAGGCTATATAACACGTAACATTAATTATAAATGCAAGCGCATGTGCAGTTATGTTTGCACGGAATTGGTGTCTAAGGCTAATGATAGTTTTCATATTTTATCAAGTTTCTTTTGATCAATATGAAAAAATATGATTATTGATAATTTAAATGTTAGTTCCATCGATATTTTTTAGTTAAAAATAATAACTCCCTTATTTTAACATACTTGTTATGCAAAATTACTAGTTTATACATCCTAGGGAGTATACTATTGAGATTACATACCACATATTTTATGTCATGGTTGTATGCTTTTAGTAGACAAGGTATATGTTGAATTTCTGTTACACTGATTAGATTTTTAGTTTTAAATAATATTTTTATGGAATTAGTTTATGCATAACAATTTGTTACATAAGAGAGCAAATAAATCAGGTTTAAGAGTTATCTCTAGAGCTTCAGTGGTTTGTAGTGTTTTAGCTACAATTCCATTAGTTATTAGTGGCTGTGGAGGTAGTTCAAGTAATGGTGGTGGAAATAATAGCGGAGTTTCTTTAACTCTAACTGCCCCAAGTATGTACCCAGCAGGTTCATCATCAGCAATAAATGCGATGTTAACTATCAATAATACATCAAATGAGTCAGCTCTTGGCTTACAATATTCAGTACCATCTGATTTAAATACTACAGGTGTAGATATATCAGTACTTAATGATGATAGTA
>JAQUVM010000095.1 GCA_028693355.1 Burkholderiales bacterium | reverse complement strand
AATATTGGAAACATTAGGTTTATTATTGGCACTATAGCTTTTTCTTTAGGTGAGTCATATTTATTTCCACAGATGGAATTGCTGTTGAATAAATTATCACCAGACAACCTTAAAGCTACATATTTTGGTGCAATAGAGATTCGTCAAATAGGGTTTTTCTTAGGACCGGTATGTGGTGGTATGATTTATCATGAATACGGAGCGATTTGTTTATTTATATTTTGTTCAATATTCTTGTTTTTAATTAGCATCTTATATATGAAGCAATTTTTTAAGATGTTAATAAAAATCTAATTAATTATTATTGAAAAAATACTCCTGAAATATATTATTGGATAAATTGAAATGACACACGAATTATATATAGTTATCAGCATAGCTGCGTTAGCAGTAATATCGCCAGGATCTGATTTTGCTATTGTAACAAAAAATACTATATCTTACGGTAGGTATGCTGGATACGCTACATCTTTAGGAATTGCATTATCTACATGGATTCATACTTTTTATTGTTTAATTGGTGTTGCTGTAATTATTTTGCAATCTGCCGTATTATTTAATGCAATTAAGATATTGGGCATATGTTACTTATTATATATTGGTGTAACTACATTTTTAAGTAAATTTAAACCAGTTGAAGATGGCGAGTTGGTATCAGGTAAAAAATATATTGTACCCTCATTCAAGCAAGGCTTTTTATCCAATGTTACAAATCCTAAGACAACGCTTTTTTATCTATCATTATTTACTATGGTGGTAAATAAAAACACAAGCATAGCGATGCAATTATTTTATGGATTGATTATCTGTTTATTACATCTTTTCTGGTTTATTTTTATTAGTTATTTAATTAGCCACCATAAAATCAAGCGTCACTTTGATAGAAATGTCAGTACGATTAATAAAATTGTTGGTGTAGTTTTGGTTTTAATAGCAATTAAAATTTTGTTGACAGTAGGTATTTAATTTATTTTGTTATGCCACTTATGGATAATAATATCAGATTAAAATGTGCAATGAACGAGACGACAACACTTTAGATGCTAGAGCCCATCATCATTACAGCTTGTAGTGAGCTTGTTTTACCATAATCGTAAGACTTCAAGCAAAGTTTGTAAGTCTTTTGCCTTTCTACCTACTTTACAGTTTTTGCAAGATTTTATAAAAACACCTAGGTTTTACCTAGGTGTTTTTTTTTAATCTTATAGATAAAATGTGGAGTTAATTATAAGTATTTATGAAGTTAGGATCAAATTAAAGTTTATAAATAATTGGAATTTCATGGGCGTTTATATAATTTTATCTGCGAAGTAATAAATTTTTAATGATTTTTTTTACTATTTTTGTATTTTTCGACTTAGATTGTAATTATATGTAATACTGTTTAAATGCCAGTCTAGGTAGAGTTGTTTTATATAGTGTATTTATTACCAGAGGTAATAAACTATTTTTAAATTTTATTTATACAGGGTAAATTGATGAATAAAGAAAAACTAACTATGGTTGGATTAATTTTGGTACTTATTACAATTGTTACTATAATTACTGTTGAGATACTAATAGCAGATAATAAGGTATCAAATCAGCCAAATATAATTCAAAAATGGCATGAAAAATACCCATATTTATAAATAGTGCAGTAGAGAAAAGATAAACTCCAAATTTATATTGTAGTTGAGGTAGCTATTATCTAAGCTTTATTTAAGCAAGAGGATTTGGTTTATAAATATAGTAAAGTAGAATTATATCCATTAGTGTTATAGATAAATTTTATTAACTATTGTATAAAATAAAATGAAATATTAATACTTTTGGTGGAGGGAATGAGTGCGTATTATTTAAAACTAAATAATATGAATATATTCATCAATTTTAATTATAGAAAAGGAATAAATATAATGACAAAACAAGAATTAATTGAAAAAATTGCAGAAAGAACAAATTCTACAAAAGTTACTGCAGCTAAACATTTAGATGCCTTTTTAGAGATAGTAACCGAAAATTTATCAACTGGAGATAAGGTTACATTAGTTGGATTTGGTGCATTTGAAGCGGTTCAAAAAGATGCTCGCATTGGTCGTAATCCAGCAACAGGAGAATCTATTGATATTCCAGCTAAAAGAGTACCAAAGTTTATACCTGGCAAGCAGTTAAAAGAAGCTGTAGCAAAATAAAAATAGTGGGTTTAACCCACTTTTTACATATTTACCATAAACGTAATATGCCTAATAATACTTGTAAGTCTTTTGCCTTTCTACCTAGTAGATTTATATAATATTCTGTAGTTTTAAGCTCAAATCCTAAATGGTTAGTTACTGCTTTATTATTATAAAATTGGGCTTTTGCAATTAAAACACTTATTTCATTATTATTTGGCATTTCATAAAAAAAATCTTCTGGAGTAGTCATTACATGTTCAAGAAATTTAGCAATTGCTTGCCGTGAATTTTTATAAAAATATATATAATATTTATATAATTCTTCTAAGCTGAGGGTTTTTGTTAAATCTTCGCCAAGACTTAATATGGCTGTTGTAGTATTATTTTGTCCTATAACAGGAAGTTTTCTCATATAATGCACCCAAACAAATCCTTTAGCATTGAGCCACACTCTTTTAGGATTTACTACGGGCTTACCTGTGTATATGACTTGTTCATCAAATGATGAAACTTCTTTTGCATTTTCCTCCCACATATTACTCATTACATCATTAAGACCACAGACATCATGCCCAGCTATGTCTTGTGGCCTATTAAATCCATAGACTGCTCAATGAGCTGCATTTGCATCAATATATTTACCATGTTTTTCTGAAAATAAACTTACTTTTACAGTAGATGAGATATTAGCAAATAGTGATTTGTATGATATTTTATTTTCTCCTCAGATTATTGAAGAGATTATTAATCTATTGGGAAGTGCATATTGTATGTATCTAGATTTTACTTTACGTAGTAGCGTTTATGCTCCTTGGCATGTGGATGTTCCGTATTTATCAACAAGTAATGTTACGAGCAATATTTTGCCCAACTTTATGTAGGTATCATTATATTTACAAGATAATACAACTGAATCTGGTGGTGGTCTTGATGCTATTGCTGGTAGTCTTACTATCTGGGATAGTCGCATAATCCATCGTAGTAGTAAGCTATCTAATGAGATTATTAAAGATACTAAATTGGCACTTCAATGGACAATTTCACGTGATGATAAGTACTCTAAAAAATATTTAAATTTTATTGATAAGCGCATCCAGGCAAAATATAAAGATCCTGTTTATGATAATACTAGCCGTGAAATGGAACATCTTTTATCCATGACAAGATTAAATTATCCAAATTCTTTTAACGACAAACAAATAGCAACTATTGAAAAATATAATCTTAAATTTCAATTACTTAAATAATTTATAAATCTTGGGGATAAAATGACATTTGCAGAACAATTAATGACATCATTAGCATCTGAGGTTAGCCATATTCGGTGCCTGGAAGAACTATTTTTCCATTTCTAAAAAGTGCAAATAATGCTTTATTGCAAGATATTATCTGTGCAAGTGAGGATGGTGCTGGTTTTATGGCAGAAGGGTATGCTAAATCTAGTAATAAATATGGTGTGCTATTACAGTTGCTGGTGCAGGATTTAGTAATATATTCCCATCTATTACTAATGCATACTATGATAATACTCGGGTATTATTTATTGTAGGTACTGCTGAGGCTTATCATGGCGGTAGAAATATATTTCAAGATAGTAGTATTCATCAGTTAAATAGCCATAATCTTTCTTCTTCACTTATTTCATATTCTTGTGTTATGAATACTACTGATTATGTTAATCATTATGCTAATTTAATGTTTAGCCTTAAGCATAAATCATTGCCAGTTTTAATGAATATTCCAATTGATGTTCAAATAAGTAAAATTACACAATTACCAGTAGTAAAACAATTAAATTATTCCGCTATGAATAAAGATGCATTTTTGCATTTGAAAAATATTTTACAAAATCATAATATTCTTTTGGTAACAGGTAATCGTAGTACTGATGCCAGAAACATAATAAATATATTTTGTGAGAAGTATTTTATTTTATCAGCATCAACTCTTTGTTCAAAAGGTGTTATTGATGAATCATCTAATAATTATTATTCATATTGATGAAGATATTAATCATAATAGCCGAGATCATTATTTAATGAATGATGGTTATATTAGCGATATTTCATTACTGTTTACAAAGTTATTAAATGACTATGATGTTGAGTTATCTTTGTCTAAATCTATCTCTAAGCGCAAACAGTTTGTAAGCAAGTTACAGTTGACAAGAATTATTATTACTTCTAAAGTAAATGATTCTAGTTTATTAAGCTGAGTATTGTAATTACTCTACATTGTGAGAGCTTCGTAATTTTGCGACATATGTACTATATGAAGTACAGGTTTAGGAGTGTTAAACACGTTTAATTGTATTTTTATATAAATATATGTTGCATAATATCTATATTAGCTGGATAATATATCCTGTGTAGCTATTGAGTTGCACACGGTTTATATTGTTTAAAAATAAATAACTGTTCGCTATGTGCAATTATTTGTTTCTTTTTTACATAAAGGATTAGCATAATGAAGCCTAAGAAACTTAGTATATTATTATTTGGTTTACTCAATGGAGCGTTGTTGTCATCATGTAATGATAACAGTGTCGGTTCAACTAGTCAAGTTGCAAATAAGCAAATAAAAGGTCAGCAGAATGTCAAGTATGATAATGATAAAGTAGATGGCGTTTGGGCTGCAGTCAATGGCTATGATGGTGCAGCAATCAACCCTACTATAAATATGCTTTCGCAGAATAATACAGATTCTATGATGACTTTTTTAGGTTGTGAGGATGTTTCAGGCTCAGAAAAAGCTACATACAATCTAAAATCATTTACTGATAAACCAATTAGCTATACTAAAACAATTCCTTCTAAATTTCAGGAATTTGCTGACAATTATAGCGGAGGTTATCTAATTGACTCACTAGACAGACAAGAAACACTACAACAAATCAAGTTTGATGGTGGAGATTATTATGGAGATAATAAAAAGCAATGTTATTTTGCGATAAGTAATCAAGATAATTTAAAACCATTATATGTCAAGCTAGTATTAGATACTAAAAAAATAGCAACTTATGATGTAACTCAGGGTTTTAACACATGGCAATCAAAACCAATTGAGGATTTAGAAAACCTAAGTGCAAGCACTAAAATCACTATGCAGAAATTGGTTGATCCTACTTATGGATTAGATAATAAAGCCATTAATTTAGCAGTAGAAAATGTAGTTTTAGACGAAATGATTAAAGATTATTTTGGTAAGTTATATGAGCATCAGAAAATTTCTTTAATTAAGGACTATATTTCTTTAAGAATAATAGGAGCTGAACAAAACCTAAAAGATATTATAGAATTAAATACATTGCTTAAGAAATTATATTATGTAAGAAATAATCCCATATTATCTAATGAAATAATGGATCATATCTTAAATAAGTTTGTGAGTTATAATGAAGAATTTCCAAAAATTGGAAAATTTCTTATTGATGAATTTGCTATGACTGAAATATTTAATAAAGTTGCTACTGCCAATATTATTTATATGATTCCTGAAGTAAGATTAAATACTAGTTCTAGTGGTGTTGCTAGGGCTTATGAAGTTGCTATAAATGGCCACCCTATGACACATATTAAATATACAGAATATTCGTACAATCAAGCAACTTATGAACAAAATAACTTAATGATAGATTCTTTAAGTAAAAGAACTCAATTTGTAGATGGATATTTAAAGGATTTAGCAGCATCAAATATTGATAGAGAAGTTTTAGCAAGTATTTGCCTAATGCCACCAGGCAATAGTCTAGCTAGCTCAAATTGTACACCATTAAATGATGCAATAAGTGCGACAGAGAAGTCTACATTCAATAAAGCAAGTAGTTTTGAAAAGCTATCAATTAAAGGTTCTGATATCAAAATGCCAAACTTTAATAACATATCTAAATTAGAAGCTAGGATATCAGAAAATGCAGTTAAGCGCACAGGAGGTAGCACTGCAACAAAAGCGATGGAAGAAATAGGGATAACCAAGATAGCTGGAGCAATGGGTGGTCCGATTGGTTTTATAGCAGAACAATTAATCTTAGATCAAGTAATCGGCTTGGCAATGCATGATGTATCTTCACCTAAAGATGATA
>JAQUVM010000018.1 GCA_028693355.1 Burkholderiales bacterium | reverse complement strand
TTATAAATTGTCAATGATTTTTATGGATGAAGAGCGTATTATTACATGCATATATAATAATTGTCAAGTGGTGGGCGGTTTGTAAGTAATTGATTTATAACGAAATTAGTTTTAGTGGTGATGTTATAAGACTACATATTAACTAACTAAATAGTTATATTTGTATAATCTATAGTCAATAAAAATAAAAAAACAACATATTTTAGATTAAATGTTGCTTTTTATTTCGTTGTGAAATGGATTTGTGTATTAATGTGTGGGTATGCGTTAATTTATCACTGATTTTGAGCGTTTAATGTATTGCAAAATTGCACTAGATCGCTTGGTAATGCTGATTTTATATCTACGGTAACTAATGTTATTGGGTGGATGAAATTTAAATGATGAGCATGCAAAAACATACGTTTTAAATTTTTTTTATGTAATGCTTTATTTAATTCAAAATCTCCATATTTGTCGTCTCCAGCGATAGGGAATCCTAAAAATTGACAATGTATACGAATTTGATGGGTTCTACCTGTTTGCAAGTCTGCATTTACTAGTGTGTAGCCAACATATTTATTTTGTACTGTAAATATGGTATGGGCAAATTTACCTTCTGATTTATCTATTTTAACTCTGCGTTCGCCATCTTTATTAATAAATTTTGTGATTGGAGCTTTTAAATTTCTTTTATCATCTTTCCATTCACCAATAGTTAATGCATAGTATTCTTTTTTTACTTGTTTATTTTTTATTAATTCTTGCACGCCAACTAAAGCTTGCCTTTTTTTAGCTAGAATTAAAATTCCAGAAGTTTCTTTATCTAGGCGATGAGCTAACTCTAAGAATTTATATTCCCCAGATTGTCTTAATTGTTCTATTACACCGTATGAAACACCACTTCCGCCATGACAAGCTACACCATTTGGTTTATCAATAATCAAATAGTAGTTATCTTCATACAAAATTGGGAATTTTGCGCTAGGGATGGGTTTTTCTATTTGTGAGTTTAGAGATACTCTAATTGGGGGTATTCTAATAAGATCATTTTCATAAACTTTATCATTATTTGTGGGTTTTCGTTTATTTATGCGGACTTCACCATTTCTAATAATTCTATGAATGTGGCTTTTGGGAACTCCTTTTAATATTTTTATCAGTAGGTTATCTAACCGTTGATTATCATCAGCTTCTGTTGCGGTATAAAAATTTACCTCATTTTGTTTTATTTCATTCATTTTAATTGCCATAATGGTTTATAATCTTATCTGGATTTTGTATGACATGATTGTAACTTATTTATCTATAAGCTAGCTTTGAATTATATTACTTTATTTTTTAAAGTTTGTGAAGTAGTTATAGATGTTTATTAGTGACATTGTTTTATTAGAATTATTGAGGTATAAATTAATAAACCTTCTGATACTCACTAAAAATTAATGCAATTTGTTAAAAAGTACAAAAAAGTAAAAGAATTATTTAAATTTAATTAGCTAGCTGACTTGCTAGATAACTATGCAGTTGTAATAACTTGAGAATAAATAGAGTAAATAATATTCAAGTTAATTACTAAAACTATATCAAACTGATAAATATTTAAAAAGCCAATATTTGATTTTGGGGCTTTATGATATGGTGTTAATTTATTAAGTGATAAAAAGTGATGAAGAGTTTATTCAAACGGGCTTTGTGTGATGATGAATATCATGAACAGCAGATTTCAATAGCTGTTGACACGAATCTATTGCCAAATTTAAACTTACTAGCATAGTAAGCAAGTTTGATTAGCCATAAAAGGCGATTAAACATGAAGAGAATGTTATTTAATGCAACTTATTCTGAAGAGTTGCGCGTTGCTGCAGTTGAAGGTCAAAAATTAATTAATTTTGATATTGAAACTAGTAGTAAAGAACAGCGTCGTGGTAATATTTACAAAGGGTTTATTACTCGCGTTGAGCCATCATTAGAAGCTTGTTTTGTTGATTATGGTACTGACAAACAAGGGTTTCTACCATTTAAAGAAATTGATTATAAATATTTACCAGATGTAAATGGTCAGCGTAGCCGCGATCTTTCTAAAATTCCGTTGGGTACTGAGTTAATTATTCAAGTTGAGAAAGATGAACGTGGTAATAAAGGTGCTGCTTTAACAACTTATATTACACTGCCAGGACGTTACTTGGTTTTAATGCCAAATAATTCACGTGCTGGTGGCATATCTCGTCGTATCGAAGGTGAAGAAAGAGATGAATTAAAATCTCTTATGTCTCAGTTAGTTATTCCAGGTGGGATGAGTATTATTTTACGCACTGCCGCTTTGGGGCGTGTTGTTGAAGAATTACAATGGGATTTGACATATTTAACTCGTTTGTGGGGTATGGTTGTTGAGGCGAGTAAGGACAAAGGGGCTTTTTTAATTTATTTAGAAAGTAGCTTGGTAATCCGCTCTATAAGAGATCATTTTTCTCCCGATATTTCAGAAGTATTAATTGATACACCTGATGTTTATCAGCAGGCTAAGAAATTTATGTCTTTAGTTATGCCTACATATGCAGATAGAATTAAACTTTACAATGATGATGTCCCGTTATTTTCTCGATTTCAAGTAGAGCATCAAATAGAATCTGCGTATTCTCGTGCAGTTACTTTACCATCTGGTGGTGTAATTGTTATTGATCATACGGAAGCATTAACAGCTGTTGATGTGAATTCTGCTAAAGCTAATAAAGGTGCTGATATTGAAACGACAGCATTTTTAACAAATTTAGAAGCAGCAGAAGAAGTAGCGCGCCAATTGCGTTTGAGAGATTTGGGTGGTTTAGTTGTGGTTGATTTTATTGATATGGAAAATCAACGTAATCAGCGTGATCTAGAAAATCATTTTAAAAATCAACTAAGTGTTGACAGAGCACGAATTCAAATGGGTAAATTATCAAAATTTGGATTACTAGAATTATCTCGTCAACGCCTTCAAGCTTCTTTAGATGAATCTACTACGATTACATGTCCACGTTGTGATGGTGTAGGATCTATTCGAGGAATAGAATCTGGTGCATTACATATCCTAAGAATTATTCAAGAAGAAGCTGTAAAACATTCTCATACATTATCAGGTATGCATGTTCAGTTACCAGTTGATGTTGCTACGTATTTATTAAATGAGCGCCGTGAAGATGTTGCAAAAATTGAATCTAGAATGAGAGTGAAAATTGTTTTAGTTCCTAATGTACATTTAACTTCACCTCATTATAAAATTAAAAAACTCACTCATGATGTTTATGATAGTAATTTTGCAAAATCAAGCTATAATTTAGTTGAAGTTCCAGAAGAAACCCTTGGGTATAAGTCTGTAACTAAGAAAGGTGATTCTGGTAGCAAAGTCCCAGCAATTCAAGAAATGAATCATGAGCCAGCGCCTTTAATAATAAATAAAAATTCTTCTTTTTTTGGCGAGTTATTTAAAAAATTAGGTAGTTTATTTGCAAATGAGCCTAGGAAGCCAGAACATCCGGTTCGTAGAAATCATAATAATCGCAATAATAGAAATAATACTAAGTCTTTTGATGGTAATGATAAAAATGGTCGTAATAACCGAAATGAAAGTGGAGTTAGAACAAGACCTGTTACAACAGCTAAGCAAAATAATAAAGTGCAAACTGTGCGTCAAATGAGTAGTACTAATCAAAGCTCAGTAACTTCTAATCAAGAAACAGTTAATAATGTTCAGAGATTTATAGCTCAATCTGACAATGCGCGTGATAATAAAGTACAATCTAAAGATGTTTCTCATAATAATGATACAAAATCTTCAGTAGCAAAAGATCCGGCTTCTGTGCGTGCAAATAAATCTGCTCAAGGTTTTAAACCATCAGCAAGCATGCAAAAAACTAGACAAAAGTCAGATTTTACAAAGAAACATGTTGTAGATAGTAATATTGCTCCTAAGTCAGAAGATGTTTTAGATATTACCCAAGCTCCTACTCTGCCGAAAAAAGAGATCTTAAATGATGTGGTGGCAGTTAAGCCTCTTGCTGTAAATACAGTCGAAGTAATACCTGAGGTGGTGGAAGTAGCTAAAAAAGAAAAAGTAATTCAGCATAAACCTGTACCTCAATTTGATCTAGGTGATCTACAATTGGTTTCAACTGACAAGAGCTTGCCACTTAAGGAAGTTGTAGTTGATGATTCTAAAGTTTTACGCCATAACGATAGAGTGGTGATTGAAAAACACATTAATTTAGAAGCTCAATATGAGCTAGTAGAAACCAAAAAATAATATCTTTTTTAAAGAGTATTGGTTTTTACTTTTATCTTTGTTAAAAATGGTGCCAAAAGGTTGGTGCCATTTTGTTGTGTTTATACTTTATATTTATTAAATTATGATAAGCAAAATTTTTATATTAGCAATTCGTTTTTATCAGTTAGCTATTAGTTCATGGTTACCACCAAGTTGTAGGTACACACCTAGTTGCTCGCAATATGCGATTATAGCTATTAATAGGTATGGTATAATCAAGGGTTTTTATTTATCGGTTAAGCGTATATTTCGTTGTAACCCGTGGGGTGGGTGTGGACATGACCCTGTGCCTTAGTTTTTTATAGGAATTGTATGGATACTCGTCGTTTGTTATTGTTTATTGCATTATCTCTTGGGATGATGCTGTTGTGGGATAAGTATTTTGCTCCAAAATCTACGGATCAGGCTGTAGCTGCGGTTGCAACACAAGCGTCTCCTGCAAATGTAAGTGATGGTGGTGGGACTAATTTAACAAGTGCACAAGTGATTGATGTTACTACTGATTTAATGAAAGTTCAAATTAATACTGTTGGTGGTGATGTTCGTAACGTTGATTTATTAAAATATGCAGATTATCATGATGTTAATAAAGCATATAAATTAATGTTAAACGAAAATGGGCGCGTTTTTGTTGCCCAAACAGGTTTAGTTAGTAATGATAGCAATCTAGGCTTACCAACACATAAAACTATTTTTCGTGCAGAAAACACACAATATACTTTATCGCCTGATCAAAAAGAATTAAAAGTTAGCTTGACTAGTATAGCTGAGAGCGGTGCTCTTGAAATAGTTAAAACATTTACCTTTAAACGAGATAGTTATATTGTTGATGTGAGTTATCAGATTTCAAATAATTCTGAAAAATCATTATCAGGTGTGTCCGCATATTGGCGTTTTTTAAGAGATGAGCAAGCTCCAGATGGAGAAACAAAATTTGTTCATACTTTCACTGGACCTGTTTATTATAATGATGCTGCAAAATTTAATGCAATTAAATTTGATGCGCTAGCAAAAAATGATGTTGATTATCCACAAAATACATCAAATGGTTGGGCTGGTTTTACTGAGCATTATTTTACTGGTTTATGGTTGTTAAATCCTTATGTAGAAGGTGATAAGGTTGCTCCTGTTTGTGTGAATGGAGTACAGTGTCGCTTTAATTTTAAAACTGTTGATGGTAATTTAGCTTCTGCTGGTGTATTAACGGATTTACCGACTATTGCAGCCCATAGTAGTTATAATATTACTGTGCCTATGTATATAGGTCCTCAAGAGTACCATGCATTGTTAGCTGCAGCTCCAGAAGTTGAGCGCACTAAAGATTATGGTTGGGTATATATTTTTGCAACACCTTTATTTTGGTTGTTAGTTCATATTCATGAGTTTGTTGGAAACTGGGGATGGGCAATTATTCTTCTAACATTAACTGTTAAAGTTGTATTATTTCCGCTAACACGTGCGAGTTATAAATCAATGGCTCGTATGAAAGCATTGTCTCCTAAAATTGAAAGATTGAAAGAGCAATATGGTGATGATAAAACTAAATTACAGCAATCTATGATGGCAATGTATAAGGAAGAAAAGGTCAATCCAATTGGTGGGTGCTTGCCGATGATTTTACAGATACCTGTTTTTATTGGTTTATATTGGGCATTACTAGGATCAGTTGAATTACGCCAAGCTCATTTCTTGTGGATTAATGATTTGAGTAAACCAGATCCATATTATATTTTACCTGTTATTTTAGCTGTAACAATGTTCTTGCAAACATTCTTAAATCCACCAGCTGCAGATCCGATGCAACAAAAAATGATGAGAATTATGCCACTAGCTTTTAGTGTGATGTTCTTCTTCTTTCCTGCGGGTCTAGTTGTGTACTGGTTAGCAAATAATATTTTATCTATGAGCCAACAATGGTATGTTAATACTCATGTTGTTCCAAAGAAAAAATAAATAATAAAATGCCGAAGCTTTAGTTTCGGCATTTGTTTTATATGGTGATGAAAATAATGGAACAGCAAATTCTAAAATATGAATTAGTTAAGACGCGGAATGGTCAAGTTGGTTATTGTAAAATTGGTAAGGGCTATCCTTTAGTTATGTTGCTTGGTTACTCTAGTACACTATTTCACTGGAATCGATACCTCATTCAAAAATTATCACAATATTTTACGGTGTATCTATTAGATAATCGTAAAGTAGGTCTGTCCGACTCAGGTAATGAAGTGTCAATGGATGGCTTAACTAAAGATGCGGTAGATTTTATTCAAGCATTAAATTTAGAGCGTCCATTTCTTTTAGGTTGGTCAATGAGTGGTGTATTTGTTCAAAACATTTTGGTAAATAATCCATATTTAGCTAAAGGTGCAGCTTTAATATCGGCAACGCCGTCACTTAAATATATGAGTGAAGATTTTTTAACTACTATTTTTAATAGTAGTAAATATACGCCTGATGAATTTAGAGCAAAAATTCATAGATTATTTTTTTCAGAAGATCCAACTCAAGAGTCTACTAGATTAATAACTGAGTCAGCGATAATGATTAAGGATTATAGTTTTCGCTTTACGACAGATGCAAAAAAATTACAGGATGAAGCGGTTAAAAAAGCATTTGGCATTGATATAGAGAATGTACATTTATCTGATATTAAAGTTCCTGTAGTATTATTGAGGGCTAAGGATGATATGGTGGTTTATGATGATGCTAATGAAGTTTTGTTGAAAAATATTCCTGAGGCTAAATCTATAGTTTATCCAAATGGTGGGCATTTTTTTATACATAGATATCCACGTCAAATTGCTGGTGATATTATTTCATTTTTTGAAGACATTATTGAGTAATGTACCGAGCTTATCCATATTGTGGTAAAATGTCAGACAATTTATAATTTTATTGAATAAAAGATATGATAAAAAATATAGTATATAAAGTATTTGGTACTCGCAATGAGAGATTATTAAAGCAGTATTGGAAAGTAGTAACGTTAATTAATAGCTTAGAAGCTGAAATTAGCATTCTTAACGATGATGATCTAAAAGCAAAAACAGAGTTTTTTCGTGAAAGATACAGTAATGGTGAAGCATTAAATAATTTGCTACCAGAGGTATTTGCGGTATGTCGTGAGGCAAGCAAACGTGTGTTAAATATGCGCCACTTTGATGTACAGCTAATTGGTGGTATGGTATTAAATGATAATAAAATTGCTGAAATGAAAACAGGAGAGGGTAAAACTTTAGTTGCATCCTTGCCTACATATTTAAATGCAATTACAGGAGATGGTGTGCATGTGGTAACGGTAAATGATTACCTAGCGCGCCGAGATGCAGAAGTTGTTCGACCATTATTTGAATTTTTAGGTCTATCAGTTGGTATTAATTTGCCAGATATGGATTCAAATAGTAAGCGAGAAGCATATAGCTGTGACATAACTTATGGTACTAATAATGAGTTTGGTTTTGATTATTTACGTGATAACATGGTCTTTGATGCTAACCAAAAGGTTCAACGTAAATTATCATTTGCTGTAGTTGATGAGGTTGATTCAATTCTAATTGACGAAGCTCGTACACCATTAATTATTTCAGGACCAGCCGAAGGTAATGATGAATTATACAAAGTATTAAATAAAGTTCCTCCTTTACTAACTAAACAAGAAGAAGAAGACAGTGAAGATGGTGATTTTTGGGTAGATGAAAAACATCATAATGTAGTTCTTTCAGAAGCTGGCCATGAAAAGGTAGAACAAATATTAATGCAAATGGGCATGATTAGTGAAGATGATAGCTTATATAGTGTGAGTAATATTAGTCTGATGCATCATTTGATTGCAGCATTGCGGGCTCATTATGTTTATTTCAAAGATCAACATTATGTAATACAAGATGATGAGATTGTTATTGTAGATGAATTTACTGGTCGTTTAATGTCAGGCCGTCGTTGGTCAGATGGGTTACATCAGGCTGTTGAAGCGAAAGAGAATGTTGCTATCCAACGTGAAAATCAAACTATGGCATCAGTTACATTCCAAAATTATTTTAGAATGTATAAAAAACTTTCAGGAATGACTGGTACTGCGGATACTGAGGCTTATGAATTTCAACAGATATATGGTTTAGAGACAGTCGTAATTCCAACAAACAGACCAATGGTGCGTAAGGATTATAACGATAAAATCTATATGAATATAGAAGATAAGTTTAACGCTATTATTGAAGAGCTAAAGGAGTGTGTTGGTAGAGGGCAACCTGCACTAGTTGGTACCACATCAGTAGAAAACTCTGAGTTATTATCAAGTATGCTAACTAAAGCAGAGATGAAGCATTCAGTATTAAATGCTAAGCAGCACGCAAAAGAAGCTGATATTATTGTTCAGGCTGGTTATCCTGGTAATATTACTGTTGCTACAAATATGGCTGGGCGTGGTACAGATATTATTTTAGGTGGTAATCCTAAACCTCTTGTTAACGAAGTAAATTTAGATGAAAATTTAAGTGAAGAACAAAAACAAGCTAAAATTACCAAAATTATGGATGAGTGGAAAGAAGATAATAAACGCGTTTTAGATGCCGGTGGATTATTTATTATTGGAACTGAACGTCATGAATCTCGCCGTGTTGATAATCAATTGCGTGGACGTGCTGGGCGTCAAGGTGATAATGGAGCATCAAGATTTTATTTGTCATTAGATGACTCTTTATTGCGTATTTTTGGTGGTGATCGTATGCGTGGTATGATGCAACGCCTTGGTATGGAGAAGGGTGAGGCAATTGAGCATCGTTTATTATCTCGTTCTATAGAGTCTGCTCAGCGTAAGGTTGAGGGACATAACTTTGATATTCGTAAACAGTTACTTGATTATGATGATGTATCAAATGATCAACGAAAAGTAATCTACACTCAACGTGATGAGGTTTTAACTTCAGAGGATTTATCTTTAATTACGCAAAATATGATTACTAATGTTATTGGTGATACTTTTGATACTTATATTCCTCCTCATGCTATGGAAGATGCTTGGGATGCTATAGGTTTAGAAAAAATACTTAAAGATAGTTATTTATTAGATTTTGATGTTTCTCAAAAAATGACGGCTAATCCTCAGATGGTTGAAAGTGAGCTGCGTCAAGATTTAATTGATTTTGCATTAAATATTTATAAAGAAAAATTATCTGGATTTGAAGCTCGGATTAATTTAGAAATTAGTCAATTTGGTGAGAGTATGATTCCTGAAAGTAAAGATAGTTGGAATATAGTTGCTCTAGATAATTTCATTTTGCAAAATGGAGCTAACGTTGATTTTGAATTTACAGAACTATTTAATCAAGATTCTTCACGTGATGAAATTATAGCTAAATTTACTGAGGTTAAAGATGTAGTTGTTAAGCAGCAAGTTGTTCGTTTCGAGCGAGGGATTTTATTGCAGCATTTAGATCATTACTGGCGTGATCACTTAACTCAATTAGAGCAATTACGTCAAGGTATTGGTTTACGTGGCTATGCTCAAAAAGATCCTAAACAGGAATATAAAAAAGAATCTTTTGCATTGTTCTCATCTATGTTAGATGGTTTAAAGCAAGATGTTGTAAAAGTATTATTTACTGTAAAATTACAAAATTTGGACGATGTGCCAAATGATGAAGATTTTGATGAAGTTGATCATGATAGCTTACATACTAATTTAGAACAATCAACTGCACAGTTAAGTGCTACAGATGATTCTAATATAAGCCGTAATGCACCTTGTCCATGTGGAAGTGGTAAAAAGTATAAGCACTGTCATGGTAAGTTAAACTAAATTTATTTTAGTATTTGATTTTTGAATCCCGTATTATTTTTACGGGATTCTTCTATTTGAGGTTATTATGTTTGGTGGGATTTTTTTGTTAGCTCTGCTAGGGATTGATTGGGCAAGTGGATATGCTATTGCTGGATATTGCATGACTCATGGCGTTAGTCCTTATGGGTATGCTTTTTGGCAGTCGTTTGGGCCATTTATTATATTGCTTGTAATACAATTTATTCGTAAAGATTTGTGGATTAATAAAAAAGGTATGGTGTATGCTTTATACTGTGGGATTTTTGGTATAGTTATTCCAAATTTACTCATTTACATTGCTGCACCTAGAGTTCCTTCAAGTGTATTAACTGTTGTTGCTAATATTTCTCCAATAATAACCTATGTTTTAGCCATTGTTTTTGGTGTTGAAAAATTTAATTTGAGCCGTATGATGTGCGTACTGCTTGGAATGTTTGGTGTCTTATTAATTGTATTTTCTGGGCATGGAGTAGTTGATGGTGCTCCGATATTATGGATATTATTTGCTTTATTAATACCATTGAGTTATGCTTTTAGTGCGGTATATATTTCTCGATTTGATCCCAAGTCAGGTAATTCATTAAGTTATGCCATGTGGATGTTATTGTTTTCTACTTTGTGTATTAGCCCAATTACTATATTTATGGGTGGATATTATCAGTTAAAAATTACAGATGTAAATACTTTATTAATTCTATTAGAAATAGTATTATCTGTGGTTGGTTATATAATTTTATTTATAATTATTCGTAAGTTAGGTGTTGTATATTATACCTTAGTAAATGCAGTTGCCGTTGTTAGTGGTGTAATTTATGGTAAAATCGTGTTTAATCAGATGCTAAATAATAAAGTATATATTGGCGTAGCAATGATTTTACTTGCGATAGCTGGAGTAAGTTATTTTAAATCAACCGGAAAAGTTAAAAAAGATTAATGATATGATGTATATAGATAATGTGAAATTTGCTAAAAATAAACAAGAAACACATGGTGAAATAGATATAAGTAAAGTAGAGCGCATTCAAGAAATAGATGCTTATTCAGGTTTTATTAAATATTCTATTAATGGAGACGTGGATAAATCAAATAGACCTATACTTGTTTTAAATGTTTGTGGTAAAATAACTACTTTATGTCAAAGCTGTTTGGATCCTGTCGAGATTAATCTTGATAGTTCAACTGTAGTGACAATCTTTTTTAATGAAGATAAGTTAGATGCAGCTCTTTTTTCAGATGAAAATTCAGATGTAGAAGATGCTGTCTTGGCTGAAGAAGAATTTGATGTCATGAACTTAGTTGAGGATGAGATAATTATTTGTCTACCATATACTAGTAAACATGATGATTGTGATGGGCTTGAGTATCATGATGATGTAAAAAGTCCATTTGGAATATTGAAAGACATTATTTAGAGGTATTATAAAATGGCAGTTCAACAAAATAAAAAATCACCTTCAAAACGCGGTATGCACCGTTCACACGATTTTATTACTGCTCCAGCTACAGCTGTTGAAGCTACTACTGGTGAAGTTCATTTACGTCATCACATTAGCCCGAATGGCGTTTATCGTGGTAAAAAAGTTATTAAAACTAAAGGCGAATAATTTACATTATAATAAAGTTTAGATTATGACTTTAGTCTTATCAGTTGATGCAATGGGCGGTGATAATGGTTTGGAAACAACTATTCCTGCCTGTTTGCGTTTCTTAAATGAGTATTCTAACGTTAGTCTGATTATTGTGGGTGACGAAGGTTTAATTAAATCTAGTTATGCAAGTAAATTTTCTGATTATACTCATCGTATTGAGATAGTTCATGCCACTCAAGTAGTTGGCATGGATGAGCCGCCACAAATAGCTATGCGTAAGAGAGATTCTTCAATGCGTGTAGCTATTAATATGGTAAAAGAAGGCCGTGCTGGTGCTATTGTATCTGCTGGTAATACTGGTGCCTTAATGGCTATTGCTCGTTATGTGCTTAGAACAATGGATGGCATAGATAGACCTGCAATTGCTAAATTAATGCCTACAGTTAGTGGTGAAGTATGCGTACTTGACCTTGGTGCAAATGTGGAGTGCGCTCCTGAACATTTGTTACAATTTGGCGTTATGGGTTCTCAATTAATGCGTGGAGTTATTGGTAAAGACTCTCCAAGTGTTGGTATTTTAAATATCGGTAGCGAGGATATAAAAGGAAATGAAACTGTAAAAAAAGCTTCTAGCTTATTGAAACAGACTAATTTAAATTTCTATGGTAATGTTGAAGGCGATGATATTTTTAAAGGTGTTGTCGATGTAGTTGTTACTGATGGATTTACAGGTAATGTAGCTCTTAAAACAACAGAAGGCGTAGCAAAAATGATAGGTTCTTTCTTAAAAGAAGAGTTTACACGCAATGTCTTTACAAAAATTATTGCATTATTATCTTACCCAGTTTTAAACCGCCTTAAAAAACGAGTTGATCCACGAAAATATAATGGTGCTATTTTATTAGGATTAAATGGACTTGTTGTTAAAAGCCATGGCGGTGCTGATGCTTATGGGTTTTATTATGCTTTATTACAAGCTCATCATGAGGTAGAGTCTGATGTGATTACGTTGTTACGTAATTATTTGAGTGATAATCGCCAAATACTAGATAGGCATGAAGATTTAATCGAGTTTAATGATTTGAAGTCATTATAGTTTTAGTTTAATTAAAACAGGACAAAATGTTCCTGTTTTTCGCATTTAAGGTGTATCATATGGTAGCAAAATTCTCTAGAATAATAGGAACTGGTAGTTATTTGCCAGAGAGAATCTTAAGTAATAAAGATTTGCAAGAGATGGTTGATACGAATGATGAGTGGATTGTTGAAAGAACTGGCATCAAAAACCGTCACATAGTTGCTGAGGGTGAGACAACTGGTGATATGGCATATCAAGCTTCTTTAAAAGCTATTGAAATGGCTGGGATTGAGGCTAAACAAATTGATATGATTATTATAGGCACTAGCTCTCCTGACTTCTTTTTTCCAGCAACAGCATGCTACGTTCAAGATAGGCTAGGTATAAAAGTAAGTAAGGGTGCATTTGATATGCAAGCTGCTTGTAGTGGTTTTATGTACGCAGTTGCTATGGCAGACTCTTTAATAAAAACAGAGATGGCAAAAACTATTTTAGTGATAGGTGCTGATACATTATCTAGGATTGTTGATTATACTGATCGTGGTACATGCATTTTATTTGGTGATGGGGCTGGAGCTGCTATTTTACAAGCTAGTGACGAAGCTGGTATTTTAGGTTCGCAGATTTATGCAGATGGGTCTTATACTTCAATTTTAAATTGTGAAACTCGCATTGACTCAGGTAAAATTATTGGACATCCATATTTAACTATGGATGGTCAGTCTGTATTTAAATTTGCAGTTAAGGCATTGTCGGGAGTAGCTAAGGAATTAGCAGATAAATGTGGCATTACTTTAGATGAAATTGATTGGGTAGTACCACATCAAGCTAATATGCGGATTATAGAGTCTACCGCGCGTTCTCTTAATGCTTCTATGGATAAAGTTATAGTTACAGTTGATCAGCATGGCAATACATCAGCAGCATCAATACCATTAGCTCTTGATTTAGCTGTACGTGATGGAAGAATTAAACGTGGTGACTTAGTATTACTTGAAGGTGTTGGTGGAGGCTTTACTTGGGGTGCTTCACTTATTAGATTCTAAAGGTTATTAAAATGAATAAATTTGCATTTGTTTTTCCTGGGCAAGGCTCGCAATCATTGAAAATGATGGATGCTTTTGGTGATTCGAGTATAGTCAAAGATACATTTAATGCTGCATCTAGCGCTATTGATGTAGATTTATGGTCTATGTTACAAGAAGAAACTCCAGAAAATATTAATCAAACAATTAATACGCAGCCACTATTATTAACTGCTAGTTATGCGACTTATTTAGCATGGCTCGATGAGTTTGGTGAGAACAAGAAGCCCAGTGTAGTTGCTGGGCATAGCTTAGGTGAATATAGTGCACTCGTTGCTAGTGGCGTTATAAATTTTACAGAAGCAGTTAAGCTAGTTCGCAAGCGCGCTGAATTTATGCAAGAAGCTGTTAAACCTGGTGAAGGTGGTATGGCTGCTGTATTAGGTTTAAGTGATGATTTAGTTATTGAGGGTTGTGCTGAAGTAATGAATAGTGGTGTTGGTGTTGTTCAAGGAGTTAACTTTAATTCAGTTGGGCAAGTTGTTATAGCTGGAAATAAATTAGCTGTAGAAAAAGCTAGTGAAGTTTTAAAATTAAAGGGTGCGCGTAAAGTAATGCCGCTGCCAGTTTCTGTTCCTTCTCATTGTGATTTAATGAAGCCCGCTGCTGAAAAACTATCTATTGAATTAAATGCTATTAATTTTGAGATTCCTAGGATTCCTGTTATACAAAATGTAAATGCTGAAATAGTAACGGATATTAATTTATTGAAAAGTGGATTAGTGAAGCAGCTATACTCACCAGTATTATGGACTAAAAGTGTATCTACTATAAAAGCAAATGAAATTGATATAATTGTTGAGTGTGGACCTGGTAAGGTATTATCAGGGCTTAATAAGAGAATTCATGAAACTGCACAATTATTTAATTTGCATAATTTAGATGATATTGCTAAGCTATCTGCGGTATTATCTTAATAATATTTGAAAAAATTGAAAGACAAAGAGTATATGAGTGAACAAAAAAAAGTTGCCTTAGTAACTGGAGCAAGCCGTGGTATTGGTAAAGCAATTGCTCTAAAATTAGCTAATGATGGAATGATTGTTATTGGTACTGCTACAACAGAATCAGGAGCATCTGCAATTACTGAGTACTTAAAAGATTTTGGTGGTCGTGGCGTAGCTTTAAATGTTACAGATAAAGATAATATAACAAATATAGTTAAAGAGATAACTAGTAGTGAAGGTGCTATAACAATATTAGTAAATAACGCTGGTATTACTAAAGATGGATTATTACTTCGCATGAAAGAAGATGATTGGGATAGTGTTATTGATACAGACTTAAAATCAGTTTTCTTATTAGTAAAAGCTACAATTATGGGTATGACTAAAGCTCGTTTTGGACGTATTATTAATATTGCATCTGTTGTTGGTTTTATGGGTAATCCTGGACAAGTTAATTATTCTGCTGCAAAAGGTGGATTAATTGCTATGACTAAATCAATAGCCAAAGAATTTGGTAGTCGTAATATAACGGTAAACTGTGTTGCTCCTGGATTTATTGAAACTGATATGACAGCGGCATTAACAGAAGATGTACGTAAAGAGTACGAGAAGAATATTCCACTTGGACGTCTAGGTGAAGTATCAGATATAGCAAATGCTGTTAGCTATCTGGCGAGTGATGGTGCTGGATATGTTACAGGAAGTACGATACATGTTAATGGTGGTCTCTATATGTAGTTACGGAATTTTATATATCATCAACTGTGTTAAAACGCTTCTAGGCGTAGTATTACTATATGTTGACGTATTTTGCCTTGTTGATAAAAGTATATGATTTACAACATAACATTTGAGCAAATGTTCAAAAATAAAAAATCTCAGTTTTTACTGAGATTTTTCATTAAGGTGTACCACCAAAGAAACTATTTGGTCTACTAGTGAAATTTAACTTAACTTCAAATTTCTCATCAGTAATGGCATCTCCTGTAGCATTTAGCCAAAATTTTTTCCCATTGTCAGAATTAACTTCCCGACCGTTAGCACTTCCTGTGTAGCGACCCATTATATTGATAGATTTATTTTCTGCCGAGTAATTTGCTCCAGCTCCATTTGGATCTTTTATGAATGATATATAAGAAACACCAATTCCTGATGAGGTTGAACTATTACACTCATATTTACTTGTCATTTTAATAATAGTTGAATCTGCTGGATTAACTAAAACTATTTCACTTTTTTCATTATAGAAACCAATTTTTGCACTAAATTCTGAGTCGGTATAATTAATAATTTTAAACATGCAATCAGCGTAGCTCAATGTTGAGATAGTACTTAGTATTATAATAAGTTTTTTCATAATGCTTGCCCACTAGAATATTGTAGAAGCTTATCTAATTCAGAGTTACTAAATCCAGCTTTTATTCTATCACTACGATTAAATGAACCACGAATTTTTGGCGCATTATATTTTTCTAATAATTCAAAAAATGTATCTTCACTATTAGTATTTTTTTGATTACATAGATATTGAAACCAAGTGTTTCCAATGCTAACATGCTTTATTTCATCGTGATGGATTATATCTAATATTTCAATTGCTCTAATATCATTTGATGCTAATAATTTTTTTTGCATATCTGGTACTGCATCAAGTCCACGTGCTTCTAATGTGCGTGGTACTAGAGCCATGCGTGCGATTATGTCGTCTTCGGTTCTTATTGCCATATCCCATAAACCATTATGGGCTGGAAAATATCCATAACTAAAATCTAAGTTTATTAAATGTTGTTCTAATAATTGAAAGTGGTAGACTTCTTCTTTTGCAACTTGCATCCAGTCTTGATAATATTCAATTGGCATATTTTGAAAGCGATAGCACGCATCCAATGCTAAATTAATAGCATTGAATTCAATATGAGCCAAGGCATGTATTAAACCGGCGTGTCCTTCTTTTGTTCCTGTTTTGCGTTTTGGGACTTTTAATGGTGATATTAACTCTGGTTTCTCAGGTTTGCCAGGGCTTGTTATGCTTATAATTGATGGCAATGGTGCAAATTCAAATGCATTTGAGTCTTTAGAGATTGTATTATAAATATGATTTGTTAAGTCACATTTTGTTGCTGTATTATTTTCTAAAATAGCATCTAAGCATAATTTAAAGAAGTTATTCATGATTCACTAACTTTTGGTTTTTGAAGTATTATGATACAATGTTATATACTGTAAAGTATTTTACCATTTACTAAGTATGTATTTTAGCATATGATGGTTGTTTCTAGGAGGTCTGTAAATGAAAGAATATATATGTAATTCTAAATTAAAAACTATTTTAGACGGTTATAATGGCGTACAAAAGGTTAATGGTAAGTTTATAAATGATGAGGTAGGTAAATCCCGCCCTAAATTAAAAGATATTTTAAAATGGCAGCTTAGTTCTAATGTCGAGCGTAAGCATAATAAACAATCAACATATGTTCCAGAGTTAATTATTGAAGAAAATTATTTTGATAATACGATAGATAAAATTGTATGGTTAGGTCATGCTAGCTTTTTGTTAACAATAGGTGGCAGAAATATTTTAATAGATCCTATATTTAAAAATGTATCTATAATAAAAAGACGAACAAAGCTACCATTTATGATTAATGAAATTAATAAAATTGATTATATCTTGATCTCTCATGCACATATGGATCATTTAGATAAGTTTTCTGTTAAAGTAGTAGTTGAGCAAAATCCCTATGCAAAAATATTTTGTGGGTTAGGTACGGCAGATCTTATTAAAAAATGGGGAATAAAAAATGAAATTATTGAAGCCGGTTGGTGGCAACAGTTTCCTACTAATGATGATATTGAAATATTTTTTCTGCCTTCTCAACATTGGTCAAATCGTAATTTAAAAGATAGAAATATTAGATTATGGGGTAGTTTTATTATTCAAAATAAAGACTCTTCTGTTTACTTTATGGGTGATAGCGCTTATGGTGGACATTTTGCAAAAATAGGTAAATTATTTCCAAGGATCGATTATGCAATTATGGGGGTTGGTGCTTATTTACCTAGAAATATTATGCAATCTAGCCATTTAAATCCAGAAGAGTCTTATCAGGCATATAAAGATTTAGGTGCTGATAAAATGATACCAATGCACTATGGAACATTTATTTTGTCTGATGAACCGATAACTGAGCCCATTAAATTTACAAGAGAATTATTTGTAGAAGAAAAAGATAGGTTATTAGATTTAGCTGTTGGTAAATTATTTGAGTTAAAATAAAGGCATTTATTTTAGAATCTTTATTATTAAGATAAATAAAAACCCAATCATGATTGATTGGGTTTTTTAATTATTTGTAATAAATAATTATTATTCTGCTGCTTCAATGCTAACGATTCTACGGTTGAATTTACCACCAACTGAGAATTTTACAGTACCATCTTCTTTAGCAAATAAAGTATGGTCTTTACCCATACCAACATTATCACCTGCGTGGAATTGTGTACCACGTTGGCGAACTATAATGCTACCTGCAGAGATTAACTGACCACCGTAAGCTTTTACACCTAACATTTTAGGATTTGAATCGCGTCCATTTCTTGAACTACCACCGGCTTTTTTCGTTGCCATATTCGTTACTCCTCTTAGCTATTGATTGCATCGATCATGATTTCAGTGTAATACTGACGATGACCTTGATGTTTTTGATAGTGTTTACGACGTTGCATTTTGAAAATGCGAACTTTTTTATGACGACCTTGATTTAAAACCGTCGCTTCAACTGTAGCTCCTGCTACAACTGGCGTACCAATAACCACATTATCACCGTTAGCAACCATAAGTACTTCAGATAAAGTAACTTTGCTTCCGATTTCTGCTGGTATCAGTTCTATTTTTAATTTCTCGCCGATGGTAATCTTATGTTGTTTACCACCAGTTTTTATAACCGCATACATCGATATAAACTCCTGAAAGTTTGTTGTTAAAAAAATACAGAACAAAATTATACCATATGTTATATAAAATTATCTAGTGCCAACCACTTTATAAGTAATAAATCAGATACGGATATGATTTTCTTTTATAAGGTAAATCTAGGGGGAATGTATTTAATATTATTAGTTATTCTCTATTTTATGTTTACTTGGATTTTAAAGATATAAGTAAGACATATTTGTATAAAAGTTATACAAATATGTCTATTGTATTATTAAGCTGATTTCTGCTAGAATTAGTAACGTAATAAAATAAAAGTTGTTTCAATATAATTGTTTTTATTGGTATTTTAAATGATTAGTTGTTATATGATTGTGATATTACATTATTAGTTTATTTTATGATGAGAAGGCACAATAAAGATGAAAAATAATAAACTTCATTTAATTATTTTTTTATTTATGGTTATATTGTTATGGGGTACTACATATAGTACTTGGGAATATAAGCATTTTTTACCTGGAATTGCATTAATTATGGGGGTTGTATTAGCAGCAATATTAAACAGTGAGCATTTAACTGGAATATCAAAGCAAAGATCTAGCCAAGTTTTAAGTTATGCAATTATATTTTTAGGGTTTGGTTTTAATTTAACTAATATCATAAAAGCCGGAATTGATGGGTTAGGTTATACTGTAGTTAGTATTGGAGTTACCTTAGTTTTAGGTTTATTGCTTGGTAAATTATTACGCAATGATGGGAAAGTTTCCACATTAATTAGTGCTGGTACAGCTATTTGTGGCGGTAGTGCTATTGCAGCTATTGCGCCAGTAATTAGAGCCAATCATGATGAAACAGCTGTTGCGATGGGCAGTATATTTTTACTAAATGCTATTGGCTTAATTTTATTCCCAATTTTAGGCCATCACCTTCATTTAAGTCAACATCAGTTTGGTCTATTATCTGCTTTAGCAATACATGATACTTCATCTGTAGTTGGTAGCTGCTTGGCTTATGGACAAGAGTCATTATTAGTTGGTACAACAATTAAATTAGTGCGTGCTTTATGGATTATCCCTGTAAGTATTATAATTGCAGTAGTTTATAGTAGAATGAATAAAGGTGAAACTGGACACGGTAAAGTAAAAAAACCTTGGTTTATATTATGGTTTGTATGTGCTTCATTAAGTGTGACATTACTACCATCATTACAGACATACGGTAATTATCTAAAAGAGTTTGGTGAGTCTTTATTTGTAGTTGCATTATTTTTAATTGGCTATAATGTATCATTCGCTAGTATAAAGGCTGTTGGTACTAGAGTTATTACACAAGCCGTGGTTTTATGGGTATTTGTTTCAATTGCTGTTATTGTAGCTTTAAAAACAGGTATTTTAGCTTAAATAGTTTATTTATAATTATAACGGTTAAATTGAAAAGGCTTCTTATGTATAAATAAGAAGCCTTTTAAGTAAACTTATATATGAATTTTATATGGTTTATATAGGATTATATAATTCTACAAATTGGCTATCTAAACTAAATTTTTCCAGTAGTAATTGTGATATTGCTTTTATACCATAGCGTTCAGTAACGTAGTGTCCACCTGCAATGTATGCAACGCCACTTTCTTCAGCTAATGATTTAATTGGTTCATTAATTTCACCAGTTATATAGCAATCTACATTCATATTTATAACTTGATTGAAAAAACTGTCAGCTCCACCGGTACACCATGCTATATTTTTTATAATTTTATTTTCGTTACCCATGGTAATTGGTTGATGATTAGTTATTTGCTGATATTTATGAGTAAATTCTTTTAATGTAGAATCTGGTATCGTGCCATGCCAGATTAGACTTTGTGTTTCATTTTGCCCTATGATTTTTATGCCTAGTTGTTTAGCCAGCTGTACATTATTGCCATAAATTTCGTGATTATCTAATGGTAAATGATAAACAATGAGATTAATATTATTTTTGATTAGTTTTGCAATTCGCTGATATTTAATTCCTGTAATTGCATAATCATCTTTATTCCAAAATATACCGTGGTGAACAATGATAGTATCTGCACCATCTTTTATAGCTATGTCAATTAAATCTTGGCTTAGTGATACACCACAAATAATTTTCTTTATTTCTAATGAGCCTTCAATTTGTAAGCCATTTGGGCAATAATCTTTGAATTTATCTTTTTGTAATAAATTATCTAGATATTTAACTAACTCTGTTCTTTGCATGTGTTATCTTTTTAGTAATTTGTTTTAAAAGTAAAAAAATCTAGCTAAAAGCTAGATTTTCTTATCGTGTCTGAATTAAAGTTGTTCAGCGTGGCTAGCTAAATATTCAGCAACACCTGAAGTTGAAGCTTTCATACCAGCTTTGCCTTTGTTCCAACCAGCTGGGCAAACTTCACCATGTTCTTCAGTGAATTGTAAAGCATCTACCATACGTAACATTTCATCAATATTACGACCCAATGGTAAATCATTTACAACCATATGGCGGACAACACCTGATTTATCAATTAAGAATGATCCACGGTATGCAACGCCACCAGCAGCTTCTACACCAAAACTTTTGCAAATTTCATGTTTAATATCAGCAACTAGAGTATAAGCAACTTGGCCAATACCACCTTGATTAACTGGTGTATTTCTCCATGCAGCATGAGAAAAATGAGAATCAATTGATACACCAATAACTTCAACATTTTTTGCTTTGAAATCATCTAAACGGTGATCAAAAGCAATTAACTCAGAAGGGCAAACAAAAGTAAAATCTAGAGGATAGAAAAATACAACAGCATATTTACCTTCGGTAGCTTTTTTGAAATTGAATGAATCTACAATCTCTCCAGAACCTAATACAGCAGCCGCAGAAAAATCTGGGGCTTGCTTACCAACTAAAACTTGTGGACAAACGTGAGTGTTTTCGCAATGACTCATATGAGACTCCTTCTAAAAAGTGATAAAAAACTCAAGTGATATTTTATCATCTAATAAGAAATAGATACAATATTATTATTTAGTGTTGTATTTTTAAAAATTAAATATTAATAGTCAACTTCTAAATATTGTAACTTATAATGTTAAATAACTGAGTATCTATATGGTGTTAATGCTGAATAATTGTTATGTTTTACAGCTGACTGTATTAAATAAAGATTATTTAATACAGTATTCTAAAAAATAATTGCATACTTAAGAATATAGTTGTATAATATCGTCTATGTTTATTATCAAAGCCTTGTGCAGAGATAATCAATTCAAATTATTAAATTTAAATTTTATTTTACTAAGGATTTATCCATGAAAAAATTATTAGCTGTATTGATCGCTGGTGTTTTCGCTACTTCTGCTTTTGCTAACGAAGCTTCTGCTCCTGCTAAAGCTGAAAAACCTGCTGCTTCTAAAGCTCACAAAAAATCTCACAAAGCTAAAAAATCTCATAAAAAAGCTGCTAAAAAAGAAACTAAAGAAGAAGCTTCTAAATAATTATTCACGTCTTTTAAGACGTGTTGTGATTATAAAAACCGAGAGTTATATCTCGGTTTTTGTTTTATTAAGAATACAAAGTTAGGTAAGAGTTTTAAATATGCAAAAATTTCCAATGACAAAAAATGGTGCTAAACTATTAGAAGAAGAACTGGCAAGATTAAAAGGATCAGAACGTAGTACTGTTATTCAGGCGATTGCCGAAGCACGAGCTCATGGGGATATTTCAGAAAATGCAGAATATGATGCGGCAAAAGAAAAACAAGCTTTTGTTGAGGGTAGAATTGTAGAAATTGAATCTAAAATTGCTCAGGCACAAATTATTGATGTAACAACATTAGAACAAGATGGAAAAGTAGTATTTGGTACTACAATAGATTTATTAGATTTAGAGAGTGATGAAGAAATCAGCTATAAAATAGTTGGTGATGATGAAGCTAATGTAAAAATTGGCAAAATATCTGTAAATACACCTGTTGCTCGTAGCCTGATAGGTAAGCAAAGTGGTGATGTAGTTGAAGTAAAAGTTCCTAACGGGATTCGTGAGTATGAAGTTATGAATGTTCGTTATGTAGAATAATTATTCTGAAAATAATATAAAATGGCTAGGTAATTTACCTAGCCATTATTTTTATTTTTCGCGGAAATTAATAAACTGTAATGGTAACTCAGTAAAGTCTTTTTTTAATAAAGCCATAGTTTCTTGTAAATCATCACGTTTCGTGCCAGTTACACGTACTAAGTCTCCTTGGATTGAACCTTGTACTTTGATCTTACTTTCTTTGATCATTTTAGTAATTTTTTTACCATTATCTTGATCAATACCATTTTTAACTTCAATGGTTTCTTTTACTTTATTACCGCTAATTTTTTCATGCTTACCTTCAGCAAGTGATCGAGTATCTACTCCACGTTTAGATAGCTTGCTAATTAATACATCACGTACTTGATCTAATTGAAAATCGCTATCAGCAAACAATGTTAATTCAAGGTCTTTTTGCTCTATCTTCGCGCTACTACCTTTAAAGTCAAAACGTGTAGTAATCTCTTTGTTTGATTGATCAACAGCATTGGCTAATTCTACTTTATTTACTTCTGAAACTACGTCAAATGAAGGCATGTTTTGCTCCTTAAAGGTGTTATATATGTTGGGATTATACCATAATTAGCATATTACTATTAGTACTAGAGTTAGATATTATAGGTTACTATAATATTGTATAATATTATCTTCTATTAATTTATAATAGGTGAATATAATTATGAAAAGATATTTATTATTCTTTTTTGGATTTTTTTTAGCAAATATAACCTTTGCTGATAACTATGAGTCTATTGAGTTTACAAAAAAAATAGATAATTTAAAAATAATAAAAGTTGATGATATTGATTATTTATATATTGATGGAAGTAGGATAACCACTCCGAGTGATTTTTATGTTTTATCAATTGCCGGTAAAGCTATCATTGACGATACTACTAGCTACATTATTTGGGGTGGTAGTGGTGGCACTATAGATAGTGATTCCAACTTACATTATATTTTTGTAAATGTAGATCAAAACAAAAAAGTTACTGTAAGTAAAATATTTCCAGAAGCTTATGATAATAGTATTAATATTATTAATGGATTAATAGCAGTAAAATATCCAAATGATAAACCATATTCAGATAAAGATGATTTTGGATATTATAAGTATAATCCAAATGCTAATAAAATGATTATAACTAATTCTGTGAAAAGTGATGCATATTATGAAAAAACATTTGCTAAATATTCAGCTAAGCAAATTGTTGAAAAAATGAAAGCTGAAGAATGTTACTTAGTGGGTAATGATGGATTATTGAACTTTCCACATTCGTGTAATTATGGTAATGGTTATTGTTATATGTTTAAATCAATGAAAGATCCTATTAAAGATCAGGATTATGATTTGCTTAAAAAGAGCTGTGCAGATCCTTATTATTAAGTAAATATATTATTTAAAATTATTAGGTAGTTTATCCTATCTATATAGAGTCTGAGTTTTATCCATATTATTATTTTTAACTAATAATAGATTATAATTTGAATATAAAAATATAGCAAGATTCTTAAAATAGGATGCTTTTTTATAATATACTGAATATTATCTATATTTTATGTTTTCAACGATAAAATATAGATAAATTAAGTAATAAAAATCCGAAACATAAAAGTTTCGGATTTTTATATAAACATGATTACAAACATATTGCTTGCAGTATTTGAGATTTAGACAAGGAGTAATGTAATAAAATGCGACGAAGTGTACAAATTGTACATGAGAAGTATTTTATAAATTACGACGCTGTATAAACCTCAAAGACAAAGAGCAATTATTTGCCTGGGCGTAAAGAACGTACAGTCTTCCCAGCTTGCCACATTTCGCTATCACGTATTTCAGCTAATTCAGCTTCTAATTTAACGCGGTAGTCATCTTGTGAGTTTGTGTCAATTGAACGTTGAGCTTCTTCACCAGCTGCTACTTTAGCATATAAATCTTCGAATACAGGAACAGTTGCATCACGGAAAGGTTTTCTCCAATCTAATGCACCACGTTGAGCTGTAGTAGAAGTATTTGCATACATCCAATCCATACCATTTTCACCAACTAATTTAATTAATGATTCAGTTAATTCTTTAACTGTTTCGTTAAATGCTTCTGAAGGTGTATGACCATTTTTACGTAATACATTGTATTGAGCTTCCATCACACCAGCTAATGCACCCATAAGGATACCGCGCTCACCAGTTAAATCTGAGTAAACTTCTTTTTTGAAAGTAGTTTCAAATAAGTAACCAGAGCCAATACCAATACCAATAGCTAAACAGCGCTCAGTAGCACGGCCTGTAGCATCTTGGAAGATTGCAAAAGATGAATTTAAACCTTTACCTTCAAGGAATAAACGACGTAATGAAGTACCAGAACCTTTAGGAGCAGCTAAGAATACATCAACATCAGCAGGAGGTATAATTCCTGTACGTTCTTTGTAAGTAATACCAAAACCATGAGAGAAGTATAATGCTTTACCTTTAGTTAAGTGTTTTTGCACAGTTGGCCACATAGCGATTTGTGCTGCATCACTTAATAAGTACATAATTACTGTAGCTTTAGCTAGAGCTTCTTCTGGTGAGAATAAAGATACACCAGGTACGAAACCATCAGCGATAGCTTTATCATATGATTTAGATGGAGAACGTTGACCAACGATAACGTTGAAACCATTGTCTTTTAAGTTTAATGCTTGACCAGGGCCTTGTACACCATAACCAATAACAGCGATTGTTTCATTAGATAAAACTTCACGAGCTTTAGCTAAAGTGAACTCTTCACGAGTAACTACATTCTCTTCAACGCCACCAAAATTCATGATTGCCATAGAATTTTCCTTTTAAAATTATAATTAAAAATGTTTATGATTCATAATACGAACATCACATACTTCAACAATCTTATGTAACTGATTGCTAAGTTTTTGAACAGCACGTTCTTCACTATATACAATTGCAGAAAAATAAGATAAATCGTCTTGACCACTGAAAATACTCATTTGATCAATATTCACACCATAGCGCGAAAATAATCCAGAAATTCGTTGTAGTACACGTAATGAATTACGTGTGGTGATATTTATAATATTCATTTCTAATTCTTTGTTGTCGGATAACATTATAAATACCTTTCTAAGATAATCGAACTTCATCAACCGCAGATCCAGCAGGAATCATTGGAAAAACTTTTTCACGTTTTTCAACAATAACTTCTAGGAAATAGGCTTCTTTAGATGCTAACATTTCATCTATTGCAGCTTCTAACTCATCTGGGTTAGACACTTTACGTGCTTTTATTCCATAAGCTTGTGCTACAGCTACAAAATCAGGATTCACTAAATCAACAAAAGAATAACGCTCTTCGTAGAATAACTCCTGCCATTGGCGAACCATTCCTAAGTAATTATTATTTAATAATAATATTTTTACTGGAATTTGTTCTTGTTTAATAACAGCTAATTCCTGAATATTCATTTGAATTCCACCATCACCAGAAACACAAATTACTTCACGATCTGGATTAGCAATTTTAGCACCAATAGCGGCAGGTAGGGCAAAGCCCATTGTTCCTAAACCACCTGATGAAATATGCGATTTTGGTTTTTGGAATTTGTAATAGCGCATTGCTATCATTTGGTTTTGACCAACATCAGGTACTACAATTGCTTCACCTTTTGTTTTTTCAGATACCAATGTCATAGCTTGCGACATGCGGATTACTTTACCATCTGTAGTTAACTCCGGCACAATAACCTTTTCATGTTCTTTTTCCGTCAATGATTGTAAACGTTGTTTCCATTCATCGTGAAACTTATTTGGTTGTACAAAGCGTACAATATTAGCCAAAGCATATTTTGCATCAGCTTGTACACTCATGAAACAACGAACATTCTTATTAATTTCAGCATGATCCACATCAATATGGATTATTTTTGCTTGTTTAGCATATTTTGCTAAATTACCAGTTACTCGGTCATCAAAACGCATACCAACAGCTAAAATAACATCAGCTTCATTAGTCATTATATTTGGTGCGTAATTACCATGCATACCAAGTAGACCAGCTGCCAAGTCATGATGAGCTGGGAAATTATGTAAACCGTGTAAAGTACATGCTACAGGTATGTTTGCTTTTTCTGCTAATTTTAATAATTCGCCTTCAGCATTAGAAATACCAACACCATTACCAGCAAAAATTAATGGGCGTTTTGCATTATTTAATATATCAGCAATTTCAATAAACTCCATATCAGAGTGTTTTTTGATCGCTTTATTACTCCGAGTAATATGAGGTTGGTATCCTTCATATTCAAATATACCTTCTTGTGCATCTTTGGTAATATCAACTAATACAGGGCCAGGTCTTCCATCTTTTGCATAGTAAAATGCTTTAGCAATGGCAGCTGGAATATCTTCAGCTTTAGTTACTTGAATATTCCATTTTGTGACTGGAATAGTTATACCCACAATGTCAGCTTCTTGGAATGCATCAGTACCAATTAGGCGACTAAATACTTGTCCTGTAATACATACTAAAGGTACAGAGTCAAGCATTGCATCAGCAATACCTGTTACTAAATTAGTTGCACCTGGACCAGATGTTGCCATACATACACCAATTTTTCCACTAGACTTTGCATATCCTTCAGCTGCAATTGCAGCACCTTGTTCATGACGAACCAATACATGGTGAATTTTTTCACGGTACTGATATAGCGCATCATAGATTGGTAAAATAGCACCACCAGGATATCCAAAAATAAAATCAGTACCCTCATTTATAAGCGCTTCAATGGTTGCCTGAGCCCCTGTTAAGTTCATTGTTATACCTTTTTTAGTTTAACTTAAATTTATCTTCAATATATGCATTATTTACTGCATTAATAAATGCTTTTAGTGCAGATAGTTCTATATCTTCATCATCAGCAGCACCACTATAACGAATGCCTTTGTACTCAATTATAATATGAGATTCACATATAGCATCAATACTAATTCCTTTAGATTTGGAATTATAATCAATAACTGATAATCCATCCATATATTTAGCTGTAGCTTCATTTAATGCACTAAGGGCAGAACCTCTCCCGTGATAATTTATTACTAAATCTTTTTCTGAGAAAAATTCGCCGGCTAATTTAACATCTGTACTATCGTCTTCACCTTTAGAGTATTTTATTTTTGTAATTTTTGCTGGTGAACGATGATAATAATATGCACTCATTAATTCGCTGTCAGTAACACCTTTGCGACGGTCTGCATAGAAATCTTTAATTGCTTGACAAACAATAACTTTTTCACTATCATCACATAGATAGTTATTTTTTACAATAATTTGTTGAGCATGATTGCTGCCACTTAATGGACCAAATGCAAATGTAATTTCACTACCTACATCAATAGGATCAAATGGTTGATAAGATAAAGGATTTTTTAAAATAGCATTTGTATGGCCGCCAGATGTATGATTAGCTGCATTACCGCCAACGATAGGCGAATGAGGCTGTCTAGGTAGCATGCGTTCAGCTATGAAATCAGATGCTTCTTTTAAATATTTAATGTTTATATTTGTATAGTATTGATCTGCTAATTGTTTTTCACCAAATTGACGAATAATCATGATACATTGTTCTAATGCTGCATTGCCAGCACGTTCTCCAACGCCATTTATACATCCTTCAATCTGACTGGCAACACCGCTAAATACACCATTCAAACTATTTTGTACTGCTAAGCCAAAGTCATTGTGGCAGTGCATAGACCAAATTACATTATTATTTGGAAATTCTTTATCTATGGTTGCTTTGTGAACTGCCATTTTATTAACAAAGTATTCTTCACCTTCAAGAGCAGAAGCACCACCAATTGTGTCTGGACAATTGATTACAGTTGCACCAGCTTTTACAGATGCTCGGATAACATCTTCTACAAAGCTAAAATTATGACGTTGGCGAGAGAATCCTTCCGGACTAAATTCAACTTCAAAGCCTTTATCTGTCATAATTTTAATTAGGCGATAAACGGTTTCAATAATTTTTGGTTTGTCTTCAGCTAATTTACCCAAAGAGGCGCCCATCAGCTCAGGGTCAACAGGCACATAAATATGGATACGCGCTTTACTAATTGCTAGACTAGGTTCTAATGCTTCCATTGTTTTTAAAACTTGATCTTCACGTAATTGGCACAAAGATGAAATTATCATTTCAGAATTGATTGCGGCCATACGTTTTGAAATTTGATTAACAATTTCAAAATCAGTATTACTAGCAGATGGAAACCCAGCTTCTAAAACATCAATTTTTAATTTGTTGGCAATTTCAGCATATGCTAAATTATCTTCAAAAGACATGCCTGCACCAGGAGACTGTTGTCCATCACGGAGTGTAGTGTCTAGGATATATACTTGTTTTTTTGACATATATTTCTTTGTCTTTCAATTTTGGACTTTATCTCCCCACAAAAAATATTCCTAATGTATTCGTATGTATAATTCGTCATATTTTTTATCAGTATTCCTAGTCCAAAATAGAAATACTGTGAGTATATTATTTACTAATAAATGCAATTACTTGATCTGTAAATTCTTTTGTACCAACCATTTTTTCATTTGCACCTTTTGTGTAAATATCACCAGTGCGGTATCCTGCAACTATAGTTGCTTTTACAGCTTCATCAATTATTTTAGCTTCATCTAACATATTAAATGAATACCCAAGCATTAATGATGCAGATAAAATTTGTGCAATTGGATTTGCAATATTTTTACCTGCTATATCAGGAGCTGATCCTCCAGCTGGCTCATATAAAGCTAAACCAGATGAACTAAAGCTTGCAGATGGCATCATACCAACTGAACCTGATAGTACTGATAATTCATCAGATAAAATATCACCAAATAAATTTGAAGTTAGTATTACATCAAATTGAGATGGATTTTTAATAATTTGCATAGCACAGTTGTCAACTAGCATATCACTATATTCTATATCTGAGTTATCTTTAGCTACTTCACTAACAACTTGACGCCATAACTTTGACATTGCCATTACATTGGCTTTATCAACTGAAATTAGGCGTTTACTACGAGTTTTTGCAACTTTAAAAGCATATTCTGCAATTGACTTAATTTGGCTTTCAGTATACGAGCCACTATCAAAGGCATAGCGCTCACCATTTTTTTCTGTTTGTGTATGCTCGCCAAAATATACATCGCCAAGTAATTCACGGAAAATTACGATATCTAATCCATTAGATAATAATTCTGGTTTTAGTGGTGATAGTGATGCAATTTCAGTGTATAAAGCCATTTTACGTAAATTAATATTAAAATTAAATGCTTTACGTAACGCTAAAATAGACTTAGCTTCACAGTTTGCCCATTTAGCTTCATGTTGTTTATCAACAGGCCCGCCTACAGAACCAAATAATACAGCATCAGAATTATTGCAAACATCTATTGTTTCTTGTGGTAAATGATTTTGGTGTTTATCATAAGCTGCACCACCAACTAAGCTTTCTGTGTATTCAAATTTGTGCCCAAATTTAGTGGCAATAGCGTCTAATACGCGAATTGCCTGAGTCATTACCTCAGGTCCAATTCCATCACCAGCTAATATTGCTATTTTTTTGTTCATAAGTTGTAATCTCTTTATCAAGTGATAGTAAGTAATCTAAATCATCTAAGCCATTTAGTAGGCAATGCTTACGGAATGTATCATATTCAAATGAATGTGTTTCATTATCTAATGAAATAGTTTGTGTTTCTAAATTAATTATAATTTTTAAACCACTGTCTGCCAATGATTTATCAATCCAGTTTTGAATTATATTTTCTGGTAATTGAATTAGTAGTAAACCATTCTTAGCTGAGTTATTGTAAAAAATATCACCAAAAGAACTGCACACTACAGCTTTAATGCCATATTGTTGAATAGCCCAAGCAGCATGTTCACGAGATGAACCGCAGCCAAAATTTGATTTTGATATTAATATTTCACCGTTTTTATAAGCGTCTTGATTTAAAATAAAATCAGAGTACATTTGGCGAAGGTTTGAAAACAAATGCTCACCAAATCCTTCTTTGCTCACACTTTTTAAATGTTGAGCAGGAATAATCATATCAGTGTCAACATTATCTAAATTAACTGGAATAATTTTTGTATTTAGTGTTGTAAATTTTTCCATTATAGTTCTCCTTCGCTTGCTATATAACCAAGCACAGCACTTGCTGCAGTTGTTTGTGGCGATGCTAAGTGAGTAATGCTATTTGGTCCTTGACGTCCAATGAAATTACGATTTGATGTACTTACACAGCGTTTACCTTCTGGTACTTTATCCGGATTCATGGCTAAACACATTGAACAACCAGGCATACGGAAATCGGCGCCAGCTGCTATAAAAATTTTATCTAGTCCTTCAGCTTTTGCTTGTGCTAGCACTTGCTCAGATCCAGGCACTATATACATTGTTACATGGCTTGCTACTTTACGATTTTTTAATATTGATGCAGCTGCACGTAAATCTTCAATACGACCATTAGTGCAACTACCAATAAATGCAAAATCTATACTAACTCC
>JAQUVM010000017.1 GCA_028693355.1 Burkholderiales bacterium | reverse complement strand
TACCAGTACCACCGCCACGAGGACAAAAATACAGGCTTTTAAATTCATCTTGATTTGCTAATGCTAATAACGTTTCTACATCTTTTGAGTTTTGTGGCTGGGCAACTGCTAATGGCATTACTTCATAAATACTATTATCAGTTGCATTTAACAATCTAGTTGGCTTATCTAAATGAAAATTGCCCTTAAATCCCTTTAACTTTAACTCTTTAGCAAAACTAGTAACTAATTCTTGTGATTTATTTTGCATGATTACCCTGCGTGTTTTTTTGCAAAATCTTGCATAAATGAAACTAGTTTATTAACACCTTCCTCAGGCATCGCATTGTATAAGCTCGCACGAGCGCCACCTACGGATTTATGTCCATTTAAATATGTTAAACCTACTTCTTTTGCATCTTCCAAAAATATTTTTAATAAATCTTCATCTTTAAAAGTAAATGGTACATTGATTAATGAACGGTATTTTAACTCAACTGGGTTACCATAAAAACCATTGCTATTATCAATACAGTCATACAGTTTTTTAACTTTACGACGATTGGCTTCTGCTACTTTGGCAACGCCACCTTGTTCATTTACCCAATCAACCATCAAATCTATCATATATACCGCTGATACAGGTGTAGTATTTAATAACGAGTTATTTTCTACTTGTAATTTATAATTAAATATCTCAGGCGTACATTCTTGCGCTTGATCTAATAGATCATCACGAATAATTACTAATGTAATCCCTGAGATACCAAGATTTTTTTGTGCTGATGCAAATATTACACCATATTGACTAACATCAATTTCATCAGACAATATTGATGAAGTAAAATCTGCTACCAATGGCACTCCATTAGTTTGAGGTAAATCATGAACTTGCATACCACCAATCGTCTCATTTGGGCAATAGTAAACATATGCTGCATCAGGCGTAAACTTCCATGTGCTAGTATCTGGGATAGCACTTAAACTTGCAATTGTTACCACATTTACATTTGCATAACGCTTTGCATACTTAACTGCTCTTTCTGACCAGCTACCTGTTACTATATAATCAACATTTTTATTTTTACCACATAAATTCATAGGTATAAAGCTAAAATGTCCTTGACCACCACCTGATAAAAATAAGATTTTATAATTCGCAGGTATATTCATCATATTACGTAATTTATCTTGTAAATTATTTAATAAATTCTCAAATGCTTTAGTACGATGCCCTATTTCCATAATTGAGCAACCTGTATTATTCCAATCTAACATTTCTTTTTGAGCACGCACCAATACAGAGTCTGGTAGCATTGCAGGACCCGCAGCAAAATTATAATTTCGAGACATTTATTAAAACCCTTTTTCTAAAACAACATGGTGATTTATAACCAAATAATTACATAATCACCAATAAAAATAATCAATTATTATAATATATTTCACTGCACAATTTTATATTATATTAATTTCCTAATAGTTAAATTTGCTAAGGCATCAATTATGTTTTTTATAACAAATATCCATAATGGATAAAACTTTACAAACATAACTTAGTAAAATAACTACAGCGTTATAAAAATAACACTGTTTTGTCCTTAGGAGCTCAGATGAAAAATAAACAAATTATATTCTTTAGTTATTACACAATAGCAGGCCTTGCATTAATTTCTTGTAATAATGGTAGCAGCAATAAATCTAATGAAGAAAATATCACTGATGTAACAGTGCAATCTATTTATCCTCCAAGTGGAACAAATAATTTTGGGCTAGGAGAAAGAGTACAATTACAGCTAAATAAAAATTTAAAAGCATCAACTGTACAAAAATATATCGAGGTAAAAAATAAACATGATCAAAATATAACTATCATAGTTACAGGAGGTAATGGAATATACTACATAAAACCACAAAACGGATTTTCTCCTAACACTACATATACATTTGATATTACATTACCAACACCAGTTACCAAAAATAAATTAACATCAGATCAAGAAAGTAATTATGTTATAACTACTCAACCAACATACAAAATATACATAACAAATACAAAAACCAAAGGCTGGATAGGTGGAAATAGCTCAACTGCAAAAATAAATGCAGATAATATCTGTAATACAGACATGAACAAACCAGATCAAAATGTTACATATAAAGCAATGATTGGCATTCCTGATGTACGATATCCATGTACTAGTAGCGACTACTGTGGTAGTGGGCATAATCTAGATTGGGTTTTACAAGCCAACACTGCATACTTCAATAAAAATAACGAGACTATCTCAACTACGGATATTTTTAATGTATTTGACTTCCCTAGTTCTCACTCAATAAATAGTACTGCAACGAATGCATGGACTGGATTTTTAAACACATGGGAAATAAAAAGCCATTGTGAAGGATGGACATATGGTGGAAATAACCATCAAGGCAGAAGAGGTAATTCAAGCAAAACTGATGGAAAATTAATTGACGATGATAAGCATAATTGCGATAACTCATACTCATTATATTGCGCTCAACAGCCACAAGCTATTATTTCATCTCCTGAATTGTCACCAGTTAATCAATATATGATTAGTAATATGAATTCACCTCTAGTTATACAATTCAATACCGTATTACCAATAGAGTCAACAACAGTTACTGCCAATAGCCTTAGTATAATAAATAGCAATACAAAAGAAATAGCAACAGGTAATATAGTGGCATCTGGTAATAACAGCTATACATTTACCCCAAATACTCCATACTCCTCAGGCGCACAGTATTTAGTAAATCTAACTAACTCAATCAAAGATATTAATGGAGCATCAATCATACCATCTACTTTATTTTTTACAACGGCATTGCAAAGTAAACTAATATACATGACTACAAACACATACTGGGGTAATCTTGGTGGCGTATCTGGTGCAGACAGCAAATGTCAAACTGACACACAATGTCCAGAAGGTAGCGTTTGCCAAGCTATTATTATGGATTCAAGTAATCGCTATGCTTGTACTTCAAATACAATGTGCGGTGATGGCAATAGTAAAAATTGGGTATTACAGCCATTTACAACATACGTAAATACGCAAGGACAAATTTTATCTACAACAAATGCAAATGGAACATTTGGTAACAATGGAGCATTTGTCTTCAATTATCCAATTAGTTTGGCAAGTGGAAAAGCTTGGACTGGATTTGACAATTACTTTGTTCCAAATAAAGATGCTAATTGCCAGAATTGGTCAATTGGAGATAGTGGAGTAAATAAACTTGGTGGTTTATATGGAAACCCTGCTAGTACACTTCCTTATGTATTCTTACAAAACGGCGGAGGTTGCTCAAAATACACAAATAAAATAGATTATGGAGTTTATGTTGATAAACAATGTAATGCACCAGGAGGATGCAGCACTCGACACATTTACTGTGCAGAACAATAAAATTTAAAACGAACAAAAAACCTGTCTAAAAATTATAGACAGGTTTGTTATTTATCTAATACTACAATATTTACTCAATAACACTATCATCAAAACCAATAATAAGTGTAGCAATAAACCCACCAAGATAAGCTATTGTGATACCAACAAGATACAATAATATTCCATTATTAATTAATAATGCCAATGGTAAACCAGATATTCCAATACCTGTTGCTCCAAGTTTAAATGTTGCAATAAATGCACCACCTAGACCTCCACCAATACACGCCGCAATAAATGGTCTAAATAATGGTAATGTTACCCCATAAATAAGAGGTTCTCCAATTCCCATAAACCCTACCAAAATACTTGATTTAATAATATGAATTAATTTTTTGTTTTTTGTTTTTACCCACACAGCTAAAGCAGCACCGACTTGCCCAGCTCCAGCCATAGCTAAAATTGGCAGTAATACCGTAGATCCCGTCATTTTAATTAATTCAGCATGTATTGGGATTAATCCTTGATGCAAACCCGTCATAACAAGAGGTAAAAATGCTGAGCTAAGAGCAAATCCTACTACTGGCCCACCATGATCAAGGGCTGTTTTTACACCATGAGTAATAGCATCAGAAATTACACCACCTACAGGCTGTAAGAAGAAAATAGCTGCAAACCCGCTCATTAATAAAACTAAAGTTGGTGTCAATAACAAATCTAATGCTGTAGGAATAATCTTCCTTAAGTAACGCTCAATATAAGCTGCTAAAATAGCAACAAATAAAACTGCAATAATACCACCACGACCAGGAATTGCCGCTTCACCAAAGATAGTAATTTTTGCTAAATCTGGCATATTTAAAAATCCAGCTAAAACCCCGCCTAATATAGGAGTTCCTCCAAATTCTTTTGATGCATTTACACCCGCAAAAATAGCTAAACCAAATGTTATACCTGACCCTAATAATTTTAGAATAGCACCAATAGTAGTTTGGTCAAAAGTAACACCGCCCAATACATCAGGGCTTAATGTTTTAGTTAATATATTTGTAATTCCAAGTAATAATCCACAGCCAATAAATGCTGGAATCATAGGAATAAATATATTTGCAATTCTTTTTAAAAACACCTTAAATGGAGTAGAGTTTTTTGTTGCTATCTTACTTTTTAAATCGCTGCTTGAAGTTTTATTGGCTGAACTAGACGTAGTCTCTGAATTATCTTCTACTAATGGTTTAAATTTATCATAAACTTGATTCACCTTGCCAGGACCAATAATAATCTGCAGTTGTTCATTAGTTGCAACAACTCCCAATACTCCTGATATAGATTTTATTAGATCGACGTTCACCTCAGATAAATCAGCAACAGTAACTCTAAGACGAGTCATACAAGTAGTTACATCAACAATCTGTCCTGCATGCAAATTTTTATGCAAATCATTTGCTATTTGTTCTGGATTAAAGCTCATAAAAGTCCCTTTCTATTTTATTGCTTCGTAAATTAGATCAATAATCGGCGCATATCTTCCTGTAGCAAATTTATCACCTGCAAATTCACCATTTTTATATACACTATGCTTTTTATTTGTTAATAAAATAATAGTTAAATCATGTTTAGGATCAATTAACGTTACTGTCCCTATCCATCCTGTATGTCCATAAGCTAGATTACTAGCATATTTACCAAATGGAGCATAGTCATTATTCTTACCAGCTCTACGCCAGCCAAGCCCATAAGTAGAGTCTTGTTTTAATGGAGATGTAAACATCTTTTGTGTCTTCTTATCCCAAAAACATATATTATTATAGCAGCCATTATTTACAGATAGCTCAGTTAGTATAGCTAGATCATTAGCAGTTGAAAATAAACCTGCATGACCAGAAACACCAGCCATAGAATAAAAAGCTTTTTCATCATGTACTTGACACTTAATTATATCGGTACGTATATTAGGAAATGATACTTTACCACCACGAGTATTACCTTGTATTTCAGTAGCTGCGCATTTATCTATATCCACACCATGTGCTAATGGATTAAAAAATGTAGATTTTAATCCTAATGGTTTATAAATATTTTGCGTAACATAATAATCCAAACCAAGACCCGTAATATTTTCTACTAGCATACCAAGCAATATAAAATCTACATCGCTATAAATAGGTTTACTACCAACTTTATTTATAAAAGGTAATTGAGTAACTATAATAGATTCAGTTAACATCCTATTTTGTGAATAATAATTACCATATTTCTGTATAGAAACCGGATTAAAAAACTGTGGATCTGGCATATAGCCACCAGTATGTGATAATAGGTTACGCACAGTACGTTTATTTCGGCATTCTCCATTTTTATCACAACCAGTATAAGATGGAATATAATAAGAAACTGGCTTATTAATATCTAATTTACCTAAGTAAACTAAATGCATAATCGCATAGTTTGTAGCATACATTTTGGTATTAGATGCTAAATCATAAAGCGTATCACAAGATGCTAGTTCTGGAGTTTTAAGAAGATTATTTTGATTATCATATTTTTGTGAATACCCATAAACAGAATGTTTAATAATTTGATGATTTTTGATAATAAGTAATTCTGCGCTAGGAAAACCATTATTTATATCTGATTCTATCTGCTTATCTACTAGCGATAATTTATTCATATCAAAATAAGGATTTACGCTCTCACCTTTCACAAAAGAACTATCATAACAATTAGTTAATGCAAATGCGTTAAACGCTATATTAAAGATAATCGCCAAAAAAATTTTGCGCATTATTCCCCTAATTTAATAGTAATAAATTTAATAAGAAATGACCTCAAAAGAGGCCATTAAAAAATCTACGCTTTTCCAGTACTGCCAAACCCACCTTCGCCACGTTCACTATCCGGAGCAAATTCAGTTACTAAATTAAATTTAGCTTGTACTACTGGAACTATTACCAACTGAGCCATTCGTTCCATTGGATTTAGAGTAAACTCAGTTTGCCCACGATTCCAAATAGATACAAAAAGCTGACCTTGGTAATCAGAGTCAATTAACCCCACCAAATTACCCAGTACAATACCATGTTTATGACCTAAACCAGATCTTGGTAAGATCATTCCACATAAGTTGTTATCAGCTATATGAATAGCAATACCTGTTGGTATTAGTTCTGTTTGGCCTGGCTTTAAAATAACAGCAGCATCTAAACAAGCTCTTAAATCTAAGCCAGCAGATCCAGATGTAGCATAAGCTGGTAAAAACTCTTGCATTTTACTGTCTAAGACTTTTACTTCAATAATATTATCTTTCATATCTTACTCTAGAAATAACTAATTTTAAGACTCTCATCATGTATGCAATTGTTGATTTATCATCATCTAATGATGGATTATACTCAGCAATTTCAAAACCTACTAATTTACGAATATCAATTTTTTCCATTGCTTCAGTAAATTTACTAGTTGAGATACCTGTTTCAACAGGAGTTCCGACTGCTTTAATTTCTTTAGGATCTAAACCATCTAAACTTATACCTACATTACCGTTCGTTTGATCAGATAATCTCTTATACTCAGCTAAAAATAATTCCACAAAATTATCATCACTCAACATATCTTGATAGTAAATTTTCACTCCCAAGCTTTTCAGAAAATCTTCCTCTGGTTTCTCAAATGAACGAATACCAAAATAAACCACATTTTCTGGTTTTAATTTTGGAGTAGCAGAAAGAATTGATGTAAGTTCTTTATGCCCGTGACCTAATAGATGAGCAACAGGCATACCATGTAAATTACCGGTTTCAGAAGTTTCTGGACGATGTGCATCCATATGAGCATCAATCCAAATTAAAGATAAGTCTTTATGCTTACGTTCTAAATTATGTGCAATACCGCTCCAACTGCCAATAGCGCAAGAATGATCACCACCAATAAAAATAGGGAAAACACGCTTCTCTGTAGCACGCTCTGCACGATGAGCAACTCGCGTAAAAAATTCGCGCTGAGCTAACACATCATGACTACCACCAGTATAAGCAACAACATCAGAATCAATTAAAATACCCTCTGTATTTGCTAAAGTATTACTAATTTGATAAGGGGAAGACTCACAACCATTTAAACGACCACAATTTCCTATTGCACTACCAATTAATTTTATACGTGTCATAATTAACCTAAAACAGAAATTAAATTTTTAGGATCAGCAATCGGTGGAACCATATCCACATCATGTCCAATACCATATTTCTCAGCCAAATCATACGTCAAACGTAGAACTGAAAAATCCTCAACTGCAAAACCAACTGAATCAAAAACAGTAACTTCATCAGCAGTTTCACGACCTTTTTTACTACCGTTAATGATCTCCCAAAGTTCAGCGTGTAATACTTGCCCAACTTCATCAGGTGTTAATTGCTGAATATCGCCTTCTATCATAGATTGCTCGGTGTATTCAACCACAACTTTTCCACGGAATAATATATTTTTATCTAACTCAGTTTTACCTGGGCAATCTCCACCTAGGCCATTTACGTGCATACCTGGCTTAACCCAATCATTTTCAATAACTACAACATGACCTTTACAAGCAGTACATACAGTAATAATATCAGCACCAGTACAAGCTTCTTTAGCATTTGAACAACGTACTAATTCAAAGCCTTTATCTTTCATATTTTGTTCAAATTTATCCATTGCCAATGCATCAGTATCAAAATAACGAATTGTTTTAATTGGACGAACTAATTTTAAAGCACAAGCTTGAAATTCACTTTGCGCGCCAGTACCAACTAAAGCTAACACCGATGAATCTTCACGAGATAAATAACTACTTGCCATAACAGAGGTTGCAGCAGTTCTTAAACCTGTTAAAACAGTCATTTCAGAAATTAAAAGCGGATAGCCATATTTAATTTCAGATAATTGACCTGTTGCTACTACTGTTTGTTTACCTTCAAATGGATTTGCAGGATGACCATTCACACATTTGTATGCAAAGTATTTTTTATCAGCTGTTGGCATTAATTCTAGTACACCACCTGGGACATGAGCTGCATAACGAGGAGATTTATCAAACTCAGGCCAGCGCACAAAATCCTGCTTTAAATAATCAATCAGATCATTTAAAAAATTATCAAATCCATGTTTTTTCACTAACGTAGATAAGTCTTGAACTGTAATTAATTTCATTCTTTCACCATAATAATAAATTTTTTAACCCCAAATTATACCAAATTGCCCATTAAATAATTTATGTAAATAACTGAACCTTTGTTATTTATTCACTTTTAAATAAGTCACCATAAAGAAGATCATTAATAGTAATACAGACTTCCTCTGAAACTTTACTTGCTAAAATACCATTATAGCCTTTATTTTTAATCAATAATCTATCTCCAGCTAAACCATGTAAATAAACTCCAAATCGTGTTGCAGTTATAATATCAAGACCCTGTGACAATAACCCTAAGATAATCCCAGTTAAAGTATCTCCTTGACCTGCATTTGCAAGACCAGAGTTACCTGTAACATTTATATAAATATTATTATCAGAGCTAATTAAAGTACCAGCGCCTTTTAATACAACAACACCATGTAATAAATCAGAAATATCCGCAATTGCTGTAAAACGATTTTCTTGTACAGCATTAACTGTTAATCCAATAATACGAGCCGCTTCACCTGGATGAGGTGTAATGATTTTATGCCTAACTTCAAGAAACTTGTTACGAAGTATTATATTTTCAGCAATAAGATTAAGTGCATCTGCATCTACAATCAGTTTGCTATCCTCAATTACATCAAGAAGCATGCTCAAAATCTTTACAGCTTTTTCATCTCGTCCAAGTCCACAACCAATTGCAATAGCTTCATAGGATTGCAAATCCTTAATCACATCTTTTGGAGAAGAAATCATTAATTCTGGCATAGAAAAATCAAAACAAAAATCTTTATCAAGCGGAGCAAGCACCACTTTTCCACTACCAGACATTAAGGCTGCTTTACCTGCCAAATAAAGTGCTCCATGCATTCCTTTATTACCACCTATAATAGCTACACTACCATAAGTACCCTTATTCGTATTACTTTTACCACGTAATAAACTTTGATAATTAATAGTTTCAAGAGAGTTAAATTCAATTTTCTGTTGCGAATCAAGTAAATCAAATTCTGACAGATTAATTAAATCCGCCACTAAAACTTCACCACTATAATCTAAACCATCTGAGGTATGAAAACCCACCTTGTCTGAAATAAAAGTTAGAGTTGTATCTGCATTTATAGCATTACCAAATACTCTACCACTAAAAGGATTAACACCGCTTGGCGCATCTAGACTTAAAATATAAGCAGCATCATTATTAATTCTTTGGACACTTTTGGCTGAATCAACATCTAATTCATTCATAAGTCCAATGCCATAAATAGCATCAACTACCAAACCATAGCGACTAATATCTTTAGGAAGTCTCGTAAATGCTTTTTTATGCTCTGAGGCCTTATTGAACCATTCATCATTAACTACAGAATTATCATAAGCCAATCTTACAAAATCTACTTTATAGCCATTTGACATTAAGTGAAAAGCTGTTGCTAGACCATATGCACCATTACTTCCACGTCCAGCTAAGACCAAAATCTTAGTTTTATTGTTAAAATTCGATCGAATCCAATCAAAAGCAGCTAAACCACCTCTTTCAATTAAATCTATTTGGCGTTCCTTACACTTTGATTCAATATCTCGTAATTGAGATAACCCTAATAACCCCTTCATAGAAGACCTCCAAAAACAAAAAGAGGCATACTGCCCCTCTGAAACCAACCAAACTTAATGATTAATCACTAATATCTTTAAAAAACATAGCGACATTCAAGGTTCAAGTATTATGATTGTAATAAATCTTGTAATTCACCTGATTGATACATTTCAGCCATGATATCAGAACCACCAATAAATTCGCCATTTACATATAATTGTGGAATCGTAGGCCACTCAGAATACTCTTTAATACCTTGGCGAATTTCATCATCTTCCAAAATATTTACCGTTACAAAATCTTTAACTCCACACAGGCTCAAAATCTTTGCGGCTCTACCTGAAAAACCACAAAGTGGAAACTTTGCGTCGCCTTTCATAAATAATACTACTTTATTTGACTCTACTAAATCTTTTATTTTATTTAATGTTTCTTGCATTTTGCAAATTCCCATAAGCTATTAATTAATCTCAACATTTTACCACGGCTACCAGCACCTAGAAGGAATATTTATCATTTTACTCCCCTACATAATGACGCTATAACCAACTTAACTATATCTAGTTAATCTTATTAAATAAATTTCGCTAATTTTTTATTCATTAGTTCTTTATCTAATTCTACATATTTTGGCAAGCCATTCTCATAATCAGGATATTCTTCACCAGTAATTAACGGAACTAAATAATCACGGCATTTTTGCGTTATGTGAAAACCATCTTCACTAATAAAATCTCTTGGCATAAATTTCTCATGATTCGCAACTAGCTCTAGCTCAACAGCCCTAGTTTCCCACATATAAGGATTCTGAGATGTTCTAATAATTGCTGCCATAACACCATTAGCATTATCTTCAGTCGCAAGTCTTACGCCTTCATAGCCAACTGCATATGCTTGTTCAGAATCAACCCTAGATGCCAAATGTCTAGCTGATCTTTGTAAATAATCTGCGACAGCCCAATGGTATTTATAGCCTAACTTATTTTTAATAATTTGAGCAACAATTGGCGCTACTCCACCTAACTGGCGATGTCCAAAATCATCTATAGAAGCTCCAGAAGCACTAAGTTCCATTCCAGATTTATCCTTAGCACCTTCAGAAACTGCAATTACACAATAACCATAATTCTCTACGCTATATTTAACTTTAGCTAAAAATAACTCTTCATCAAAAGGAATTTCTGGAAATAATATTATATGTGGTGGTTGCCCATCTTTTTCACTTGCTAATCCACAACTTGCAGCAATCCAACCGGCATGGCGCCCCATCACTTCTAAAATAAACACTTTCGTTGATGTTTTATACATTGACGCCAAATCAATTCCAGCTTCACGAATTGATGTTGCAACATACTTAGCAACTGAACCAAAACCTGGGCAATTGTCAGTTTCAGTTAAGTCATTATCAATAGTTTTAGGTATATGAATAGCCTGTAATGGATAACCAAGTTCGTTTGCTATTTGAGATACTTTTAAACAAGTATCAGCAGAATCATTTCCACCATTATAAAAAAAGTAGCCAATATCATATGCTGAAAAAACTTCAATTAATCTTTCATATTCTTTACGATTATCAACTAATGATTTTAATTTATAACGACAAGATCCAAATGCACCACCTGGAGTTTTTCTTAACCCGTCTATCTCAGAATCTGTCAAATTTGATGTATCAAACAACTCTTCATTTAACACACCTAAAATACCATTTTCGGCCGCATATAAAGTTCCAATTTTGTCAGAATAATCACGACAAGCACGAATAACCCCAGAAGCAGAAGCATTAATAACAGACGTAACACCACCTGATTGGGCATAAATTGCATTTTTTTTCATCTTATCACCATAAATTACTTAAACAAAATTATTATACCAGATGCTGAGGGTAAAATTTATAGCTTGTAACAAAAATCACAATATAATTAACCCCAAATAAAAAAGGAATTCCTCTTAAATATTAATAATTTTTTAGATTTTAGTACTTATGCTATAATATCCTACAGAATGTTAAAAATTTTAGATCAGCAGAGGTTACAAAAAGCATGAGAGCAGCTAGATTGGTTATAAATATCGTACTATTCTTATTAGTTTTAGTATTATGTATAAATAATAGTCAAATAGTAACCATAAATCTATATGGAATGTATACTCTTAATGTGCCTCTGATTTTAGCATTAGCTATCCTTGCCACTATTGGCTTCATCATAGGGATTTTGTTTAATATCCCTAGAAACATAAAAGCAAAATCACAAATTTCAAAGCTTGAAAAAGAGTTAGCTAAATATACTCAAAAAACTTCAATTACAGATAAAACTAATTAAAGATTAATAATCATATATGATATCGCAGGGAGAATAAGTTGGATATTTTAATAGTTTGGCTAATTATAACGCCTTTATTTTTTGCTTTTGGTTGGCTTGCTGGACGTATTGATATGAAATCACTAATGAAGCAAGCAAAACAGGTGCCTGAACGAATTTTTGATGGCGTTGATGCATTGGTTGATAATAAAACTGGATTAGCTCGTGATGAGTTACAACAAATAGTATCACGTGAGCCACAATTAATTGATTTACAATTTAGCCTTGGACGTTTATACCGTAAAAAAGGTGAAAATGACTTAGCTATCAAACTACATACACAATTATTAGCATCACAATTTGTTATAAATACAGAAACTAAAGAAAAAATTAAATTGGAGCTAGCTAAAGATTTTCAAAAAGCTGGCTTAATTGATAGAGCTGAAACGACTTTATTACAGTTATTAAATAGCGAATTATACTCTCATCAAGCGTTAAAACTACTTCTTTTGATATATCAGCAAGATAAAAATTGGAATGAAGCGATCGCAACAGCACGTAAACTTGCAAGCTCAGATGTTGCATACCACACAGAAGTTGCTGAATTTAATTGTGAACTAGCTCAAGAGGCAATAATAAAATCTGACTTCGTCCTAGCTAAAGAATTTATAAACAAAGCACTTCAAACAAACCGTCAGTGCGTTCGTGCAAATATTTTACTTGGTGAATTATATTTCATTCAAGAACAATACGAAGCTGCTATAGAAGCATGGCAACTTATAGAAAAGCAAAATTATCAATATATCCCTTTTATCATTAATAAGATGCATGATGCTTATAATAAACTTGATAAACAAAAAGAATTTATAACGCTATTAATGGGATATACAAAACTATATCCACAAATAAACCTTTATGAAATAGTAGTAACTATTTTAACTACTAACAACGAGCAAGAAGAAGCTGTTAATTATCTGCGCACATCTATGTTAACAAATAAAAAATCAGCTAAAATTGCAGCATTGCTAATTGAAGCTCGCTTAGAAGAACTTTCGACTGAAGCCGGTAAAAAAGATGCTGAGCGTGTAAAAAATGTTCTTCTTAGCTATAATGAACAGTATGCATTATACAGCTGTGGATGTTGTAATTTTAAATCAAAGACATTTTTCTGGCAGTGCCCGGCGTGTTATGAATGGGAATCTATCTCACCCAACACCTAACAATGCTCTTTGCCTTTACATTGTTTGCGTTGTCATACTTATAAAAATACTTCTCACGTACAATTTGTACACTTCGGCGCATTTTTACTCGTATTCCTAGCCAGCAATGCAAATCCTTTGAGCATAACAAAAACACATATTAAAAAATGCGGGAACTTCCCGCATTTTTTACTTCTTGATAAACTTATTTTTATTTAATCTTAATTTTAGTACCATCAACAAAGCTTCTTTGAAAATACCGCCAGACATTTTTGATTGACCTAAAACACGATCTTCAAAAACAATTGGTATCTCTTTAATTTTAAAGCCATTAATATAAGCTTTATAAGTAGTTTCTATTTGAAAGCTAAATCCTGTTGACATAAAATTATCTACGTCAATTGTAGCCAATACTTCACGGCGCCAACATTTAAATCCACCAGTTAAATCATTTATAGGAATGCCTAAGATAATTTTTGAATATAAACTACCTCCACGGCTAATAAATTTGCGCTTAGCGCTCCAATTAACTACTCCGCCGCCAGCAACATAACGACTACCAATTGCTAGATCATATGTTTCTAAGGTATTAAACATCTCTGGTAAGTATGCAGGATTGTGTGAAAAATCAGCATCCATTTGTCCAATAGCATCGTAATTACGTTCAAGACCCCACTTAAAACCTGCAACATATGCAGTACCTAGTCCAAGCTTACCAGATCTTTTCAATAAAAATAACTGTCCGTGATATTTTTCAAGAGCTAGTCGTTCTACTATTTCATATGTTTTATCAGGTGAATTATCATCAATAACTAAAATATGAACGTCAGGAACGTTTTTATAAACTTCAGATAAGATATTTTCAATGTTATCTTTTTCATTATATGTTGCAATAATTATCATTTTTTTCATATTGTTTCCCTATTAATTCCCTAATCGATATATATATAACTTATTATTTACAAAAGAATCTCTATATTTAACAATACCAACTGGTTTGATTAATGTAAAATATTTTGACAGCATTTCTATATTATCTCTCCCATCGCCCTCGCAAAAATATAATGCTTCTTTAATTGGATACTTAAGATCACTATTCCAAAAATGGTAACTATTATTTTTAAAGCCATCCAAAACATGAACTTGTTTACCTAAATAATACCAACCACGAGAAGCCACTTTATAGTTACATGCTATTATTACATCATCTGGTTTTAAATAATTAGATTGTATTTGCCTATATAATTGTTTATTACCCATAAAAGCATCTATTGATGGTATCTTACTTTGCATGATTCTCGGTAAAAAAACTTCTGGCATTTTCACAACTGGTAATAATATTAAAATCAAGCCAATAGCATATCTATGAATCCATTTAATGTTGGTACTAGATAACACCCCAGCAAGAAATATAATTCCGGCAATATAAGCAGGAGCTGCCCAATTAGCTTCTTGGAATTTATATAAACTATTATAAGCAAAAAAGATAAATATAAATAAAAATTGACTTAATAAAAATAATTTTGCATTATTATGCAAGATTTCTTTACGTTGCTTCCATAAAAATACAAATATGGGTAATGAAATAAATGGATTAGCAGCACCTAAAAAAGCACCTATGTAGCCACTAAAACTTTCTATATTAAAATGTTTATCATCTGCGACACCATGTTTAAATTGAAAAATAAATGACGACCAGTCATGTTGATAATTCCAAATAATTACAGGGGTAAAAATAGCAACTGTTAACACTAGTGCAAAATAAATATCTACACTTAATAATAATTTTCTATGCGTTCTAGATAGTAGCAAATAAATTAGTACACCAGGTAAAATCAGAATTGCTGTATACTTAGAAAGTAATGCTAATCCTAAAGCGATACCAGATAAATATATATAAATACGCCTATCTAATACAAATCCATTTATTAAGCAATAAACCGTAATACTCCAAAACATAAATAATGGACTATCAATAGTAGTGATAAAAAATACGCCTTCAAGAATTGGCCATGACAAAGCTAATATAATAGCTATATCACCAGCTTTTTGTCCAAATAAAACTTTAGCTGATTTATAAATCATAACCACCGTCATGGTTGCACAAAACACAGATGGTAAGCGAACAAAAAATTCTTTATTAGAAAATAAAGTTGCAAGTTTAATCATATATGCAATCATGGGAGGATGGTCAAAATATGATAATTGTAAATTTTTACTCCATACCCAATAATATGCTTCATCAAAATGTAGTTGTAATGTTTGATTAAATAATAAATGACAAACAACAATAAAGATAAATAAAAATAAAACTTTAGGATTCACTGATTTCATAATTACTTTTGTTCCAACTTTTTATCTACGAAATAGCTAACCAATGTGGTTACTAACCAAACAATTAATATTGCTATACAAATATCAGAAAAATAATGACCACCTTGTAACCATCTAACCATACCAACTAAAAATGCGCCAAGGCCACATAATATAAATCCAAGCTTACGACGGCGTGCAGCAATAAATGGAACACCAATAAATGCCCCAATAGAAGCGTGTCCAGATGGAAAACTATTATTTGATGGTTGCTTAAAATTAGGTTGCCAAGGTAATGAAAAATCACCGCCATCTCGAATTACTTGATATGGCCTAGCTCTACCCCAATGTTCTTTAAATGTTTTATTCACAATTAACCCAGGTCCAATTAGCATGCTTAATGATGTAATCTGAATAAACCTCTTCAAAAGAGTTTTATTCAGATTACTTTTAAAATATAAAACAATTGCTATAACTAATGATGCGATAATCGCAAATGTTGCAACATTCACACCATAATAAATAATTTTGCACCATAAATGAATTTCGCCATAAAATTTACGCGTAATATCATCATAAGGAATAAGCGCAAATTTTTGATCAATATATTGACTTGAGAGTATTATCGCTATCAATAAGATAATTAACACAGATATTTTTTTAACCATAGTCCGCTCAATAAAAGTAAATCATTAAAACAATGACTTCCAAATTAATTGCATAATTTTTTTAAAATTAATTTTTTCTTGATATGTAGATTTACCACTAAAAACGCTCATAAAACTGTTAATCGCGCTTTCGCGAGAAATCATCGGCAAAATTCGTTTTAAGTTTTTATTTAAGAAATAAGACATAATACGAGCATAATAAAATTCTTTTCCTATTTCTTTATGGAATGCTATATCATAGTTAATAAGAGTTTTAGGCTTATTATTTTTTATACTGTAAGCTATCACTTTAGCAGCTAAATAACCACTTTTGATTGCAGGACGAATACCTTCTGCTGTTAAAGGATCAACACAACCTGCCATCTCACCAATAATCATAATGTTATCATGAACTAATTTTTGACGGCCTGAATAAAGCATTATTGGATGTCCATGTAGATTTTTCTTATCAAAAACATCAACATTAAATTTATTACTATAATTAAGTAGTTGCTTTGGTAAACCAATATTACCTTTATCTTGCCCCTTTATAAATCCACCGATACCTAATGATAGACCATCTGATTTTGGAAAATTCCAAGCATACCCAGAATCATTATAATCAAAATCAATATATAATTTACCATCTAGCTTATTGGTATAATGTTCATATTCTAACGCCGCTAATACAGTATTTTCAACTGAAATTTTTAGTTTTTTAGCAAGTTTACCACGTCCGCCTTCAGCAATAACTACAACTTTTGTCAAAAAATCACCGTGTGCTTTAGTTAATACCTGACTTAGCGGTTTACTTTTCGCTATATCAATAACTTCACAGCTACTAATAAAATCAACACCGTTTTGCTTAGCTTTATCTAATAAAAAAGTATCAAATTTCTCTCGGCGCACCATCCATAATGGAAACTTTTTACTCGTGATATTTTTGCCATTTGCAATCATAACCACTTCATCACAAACAGAATCAATCCCAGATTCTATATCAAAATCAAAATAATTCTGAACCTCTGGCGATACGCCACCACCACAAGGTTTATAGCGAGGAAAATCTGATTTATCTAATAATAATACTTTAGACTCTGGATGAAAGCGCTTAATATTATATGCACAGGCTGTACCAGATGGCCCTGCGCCAATAATAACTACATCATATTCTTTAATCACGTAAAATTAATTCCTGTAAAACTAATCCAGATAGCATAATTCCAAATAATGCAGGTAAATAACTAATAGTACCATTTGTAGGTCTTCCACCTTCTGGATTTATCAATGGTTTAGCATAACGTTCTTCTTCTGAATATACTACTTTGATACCCTTATGAATACCAAAATCACGAAGCCTCAAACGAATATTTCTAGCTAATGCACAAACTTTTGTTTTACCAATATCTGCTACTTTTACTTTAGTAACATCTATGCGATTACCAGCACCCATGCTAGCAACAATTTTAATTTTATTTCTAACGCAATACATTAATAAAGATAATTTGGATTCAATTGTATCAATACAATCAACTACATAATCAGGTTTACATGATAATAAATCTGGTATATTATCTTTATCAATAAATATTGGTAAAACATTTAATTTTACCTGTGGATTAATTTGCATAATTCTCTTTGCAAATTCTTCTACCTTATAGTTACCAATATTATCTAGATTTGCTATTAGCTGGCGATTAATATTACTAATATCAACAACATCATTATCAACAATAGTAATAGTTCCTACTCCAGCTCTGGCAATGGCTTCAGCTACATAACCACCAACTCCACCAACCCCTGCAATCAAAACATGCTTATTTGATAACTTATTTACGCAAGCTTCTCCAAGCAAAATTTTAGTTCTAGTAAATTGTTCTATATTATCCATACTAACCTTTGTATAACATAAAACTAATTATTAAACTTGCTACGTATAGGATACCGTTAAAAATAAAATGTTCAACTTTAATATGTTGACCTTTTCTTAAATGAATAGATATCCAAATAACTGCAATAAAAGTTGCAATACAGCTAACAGCTTTTTCCCAAGATAATATCCAGTCAGTAAATAAAATTCCCATTACAGGTAGCAATAATCCTTGAAAAACCATTGCTCCAGTAATATTAGCAACTGCCAATGTATCTTTACCCTTACGTATCCATAAAATACTATTTACTTTTTCAGGAAGCTCAGTTGCAACTGGAATTAAAACTACAGATAATAAAAATATAGGTATTCCAATTAAATCTGCAACTCCAGTAATCCCATCAATAAATACATGAGCAAAGTAAATAAGCCCTAACAAACCAACTGTTGCTTGAACTATAACTGTAAACAAATTATCTGGTAACTTAAATACCTTATGGAAAAATAAAGCTTCATCTGCTTCTGTTACATGTCCGTCTGCTACCAATTTACTAGAAGCTTTAATTGTTACTAATACATAAATAAAATATGATGTAATTAAAACACCGGTAACAAATAAATTTATAATATGATTATTATAAAAATTATGTGAAAAAGCTAACAAAATCGCTAATGCATACCCAAAACTAAAAAAAGACAAATCTCTTTTTAAACCGCTTCGTTCTGGACGAATATGACCTTTCATACCACGAGCTTTTAAAACAGCAAATGCCATCAACGTCACTGATAATGTAGATAGCATCAAAGGAGGTCCCATGATGGCGCCTATTCCAACTTCGCTAGCATCTTTAACACTGCCACTAAATAATGCAATGATAGGCACAATAGCCTCAGGCAATGCAGTTCCGACTGCTACAAAAATTGAACCTGTGACACCTTCAGAAATTCCCAAGTGCTCGCCTAGATGCTCTAATGCATTACAAAAAACCATTGCTGTAATAAGAATAAAAACCATTCCAATTACTAATTCAAACGTACTACTCATTAAACTTCGCCTGTAAAATAGGATATAGATTCTGAGTCTCTGGCATAATACCAAAAACTTTATTAAATCCGACTTTTGCTTGCTGAATAAGCATCCCAATTCCATTAGTTTGTTTAATATTTGGGTTTAACTTTTCCATTGCAGCAAGAAATAAAGTCTGCTTTGCCGTGTAAATCATGTCATAAGCAATTGCATTATTAGAAACAAGCTTAACTTGTTCAAATAAAGAGTTTTGTAACAAACTTGGAGTAGTATTAATAATCACATCATAAGAAATATCTTTGCTATATTGATGAATAAGCACTGAAGCATCCTCAAATTGAGCTAGATTATTCCAATCTCTCATTAATAAATCAACACGTTCAGGTTTCTCATTTAACAAAGAACTTAAAACCGAATGAATTACACTACCATTCCCCAAAATCAAGATTTTCTTATTTAATAATGAAACTCCTTGATACCTAAAATCATCAATCAAACCTAATCCGTCTGTATTATCAGCAAATATCTCGTTATCTTTTTTTATCAATAGGTTTGCCGTATTACTATGTAATGTATGGTTACCATGTGTTGTAGCTATTTGAAATGCACGAGCCTTGAATGGTGATGTAACATTCAATGCTAAATAATTATCTGCCATAAGATTCTTGATAAGAGACTCAAAACAATCTATTTCAGAAAATATTTTTTCATACGTTAGATTAATGCCAACATCATTAGCGAATGTTTGCCAAATTAAAGGCGACAAACTATGCTCAATAGGATTACCAATTACAGCTAATTTATACATATTTTATAACTTATAACAAAGTAAGATTTTTAAAAATAATAGCCAACATTTTACCATGATTAGTTAATACCAAATATTTTTAAAATACACCCATATCTAAAGTAAATTATACCTATATATCTTTATGATAAAATACTTATAAAATAATTAGCATCTGAGGTAAAAATGACATTAAAAGAAACGGCAAAAACAACGTTAGGTTTGATTGATTTAACGACTTTAAATGATAATGATACCAATGATGTCATTATAGAATTATGTAAAAATGCAACTACTAATTTTGGTAGTGTCCCAGCTATTTGTATATTTCGTCAATTTATACCTATAGCAAAACAATATATTTTTGAACATAGTTTAGATATAAAAATAGCAACTGTAACAAATTTTCCACATGGTAGTGACAATATAGAGCAAGCTCTACAAGAGACAAAAGAAGCCATTGACTTAGGTGCAGATGAAGTAGATATAGTTTTTCCATATAAATCCTTAATCGCAGGAAATCAAGAAATTGGTGCTGAAATAGTAAAAAAAGCAAAAGAAATTTGTGGAGATAAGATATTAAAAGTAATTATTGAGTCTGGTGAATTAAAAAACCCTGAATTAATTAGGCTTGCTAGTGAAATATCAATTAATAATGGTGCAGATTTCATAAAAACATCTACTGGTAAAGTTAAAGTAAATGCAACTCTAGAGGCCACAGAAATAATGCTAAATACGATAAAAAACTCTGGTAAAAAATGTGCTTTTAAAGCAGCTGGTGGTGTACGCTTAGTCAGTGAAGCAAAAGAATATCTTAATTTAACGACTAAAATAATGGGGAATGATTGGATTAATTCAAATAACTTTCGCTTTGGTGCATCTAGTTTACTAAATGATGTAATCAATGTACTTAATGATAACGAAAGTATTTTAGATCAATCCAAATACTAATGCATGATTTTAAGGAGATAAAATGCAAAAGCGCGTAATAGTAATGGTGCTAGATTCATTTGGAATAGGTGAATTACCAGATGCGGAAAAGTTTGGTGACAAAGGTAGTAATACTTTAGGTCATATAGATAAATACTGTAAAGATAATTTATTAGAGTTTAAAATACCTAACATGTTAAAACTTGGCTTGGGTAAAGCATATACAAATGTAAATAGCAAGATTTTACATTGTGATGATCATGGTTATATTGTAAATGGTCTATATGGTGCATGTAAAGAAAAAAGCTCAGGAAAAGATACTACTAGTGGACATTGGGAAATCGCAGGATGCCCTGTTACATTTGATTGGGGATATTTTACTTCTCATGAAAATAGTTTCCCTCAAGAACTACTAGATAAAATTATAGAAAAATCTGGCATAACAGGATTTTTAGGTAATTGCCATGCTTCAGGTACTACAATTATTGCAGAATTAGGTGATGAACATATAAAAACAAATAAACCAATATTCTATACCTCTGCTGACTCAGTATTTCAGATTGCATGCCATGAAGAACACTTTGGTTTAGATAATCTATATAATTTATGTGAGTTAGTCCGAGCAGAACTTGAGCCATATAATATTGCTCGAGTAATTGCCAGACCATTCACAGGTACAGATGCAAGTAGTTATACACGCACTAAAAACCGCAAAGATTATTCATTACTACCAAATGCTCCAACAGTTTTAGATATATGTAAAGAAAATGGTGGTGATGTTATTGCTATTGGCAAAATTGGAGATATCTATGCTCATCAAGGAACTACAATCGAATTAAAAGCTAGTGGCTTACCAGAATTAACTGATGTTACAATAAATGCAATTGAATCTTCTGCTAATTCAAATAAACCAACTTTCATCATGACTAACTTAGTTGATTTTGATATGAACTTTGGCCATCGCCGTGATGTAAAAGGATATAAAGAAGCTCTAGAATACTTCGATACTCGTATTCCAGAAATTATTGCTTCATTAAGTGAAAATGACGTATTAATTTTTACTGCTGATCATGGATGTGATCCAACATGGGCAGGAAGTGACCACACTCGTGAACATATTCCAGTGTTTGGTTATTATAATGGTAAAGAGCTAAACATAGGCATTCGTGAAACATTTTCTGACATTGGGCAAACTATTGCTCATCATCTGGAATTACCAACACTCAATTTTGGTAAATCATTTATTTAAAATAATAAAAAATAGCCAACTTATAGTTGGCTATTTTTTATATTTACTATAGTAAATAGCTTACTTAGCATAACCAGATGCATTTTGAACTGCTTGCTTCATCCAAACTTGCGCACTAGCTTCAAATTCAGCTTCTGTATTATTACTATCTCTAAATTCTTCACTACTAATACTCGTTACAGATTGACCAATTAGCTTTTTAGTTACGCTATCGGTAATTTTAGCTTCAATTAATAAAACTGCTTGTTTTTTATCTGTATCTGTTGCTTTTGTTGCAAGTTTTATCACTGCTGATACAGGAATTAAATTACGTACTTTGAATCCTTCGCCATTAACCTCAGCTCCTGTTAAAGCAACATCAACTACAGCAACGCCAGCTCCTGGAGTTTGAGTAACTGGAAATTTATCTGAAACCATTTGTGATAATGATGTATTTAATGAATCCTGAACATTATTTAACACAGTCTTACCTTGTTCATCTGTTTTTGGTTGATAAATAGAAACTGGGTTTACTATTACAGCTTTATAATCACTACGTTGAAACTCTGGATTTACATAACGATAAATTTTTATATTATCATTACTACTAGCAACTGGGCTTAATAAAGAATAATCACTCAAAAACCCAGAAGTATTTGTCATATCAACATCTTTACTAGATGATGAGAAAGCTGAGCACGATGTAATAGCTAACACAGATAAAACACTAAGTACTTTTAATTTTTTCATATGAGTAAATCCTTTTTTAAAAACTTATATATTATAAACTAATTTAACTATACTAATCAATTTATATAGTATTACCAAAAAGCTCCTACCTTAATTCCAACCTGTTGTAAAGTTGCAGTTAAAGGAGATATATTAAACCCACCTTCATTATATGGTGCTGATGCAGTACTGTCTGGGCTATTAGACTGTGTTATAAATTCATAATATGGAGAAATAGCCCATGTTTTATTTACTTTATAACTAAAGCCCATTATTACGGCTGATACGGATTGGTTAATTGTACCTGTTGTAGTTTCATAATTACTATCCATTTGTCCTGTCACTTTAACTTGTTGGAAGCCATATCTAAAATCAAAGGTTGGAGTAAAATCTTTTATTACTTTAAAAGCAAGACGCACTCCCAGCATTTCAGCATAGCCAATAGAGTTCATAAAGTTACCATTACTATCCTCATATACAACTGCCATATTATTGAGATAATTAAATCTCAGATAAGGTGTTACATCAAATGTTTCTGTTGGATGAAAATTATATCCCACAAAAGCGCTTCCACCAAATCCAGGTGGATTTTTTATATTTGATACTGGGACATTAACTAATGGATTTTGTGATAAATAATTATATTTTCCGTATAATCTTGCTTCATAATAAATATCATTTGCTAATGTTTGAGAAAAATACACATACGATTGTGCTCCATTTTGCACCTCTTCAAAAGCAATACCTGCAGATGAAACTGTAACTCCTGTTGGGGCATCACCAACTACGTCATCAATATAGTTAGACTCAAATTTATCATCTGCAAATACAGATTTTATAAATGGCAATAATAAAAATATTAATAAAAATTTCTTCATCTTAATTCTTAGTAAATCACATTAATGGGAGGTATTTTATATTATCTAATAATGATTTTCTTTAATGTCTTTAAAATAAGCATTAAATCAATAAATAGATTATGATGATCTGCATACTTAACTGCATAAGATAGTTTTAAAGGCAAAATTTCATTGATATAAGTATGTTCAGGATTAGAACTTTTTGCAAGTATATCATTTTCATCAATCATTTCTATTGATGCTGCATCAGTTATACCCGGTCTTACACTAAAAATTTTTTGTTTAATTTCTGGTGTATAATATTTTACATACTCAGGGACTTCTGGGCGAGGACCAACTAATGACATATCGCCAATTAAAACATCAATTAATTGTGGAAGCTCATCAAATTTAGTCTTACGTAAGATATATCCAATTGGCGTAATTCTACTGTCTGCACCAACTGTTATTTTTAAACCTTTAGATTCAGCATTTACAACCATTGTTCTAAATTTATGAATTTGGAATAATTTTTCATTTTTTCCGACACGAGTTTGTCTAAAAAACACGGGGCCATTGGAAGTAAATTTTATTATTACAGAAGCAATAATAAACAATGGGGATAATAACACCAACCCTAAAAATGATGCTACTATATCAAACAAACGTTTAACCATTCACTATGTATCTTTCAATCTTGAATATTTGCATGCTTTAAACATGATTATCTTAATATTTCTTTTACTGCTTTAATTACACGTAACTGATCATCATGAGTCATTTTAGTATATAAAGGTAAGCTAAATGCATTTTTATAATATTTACTTGCATTAGGAAAATCTTCTGCTTTTAATTTATAGTACTCTTGCCAATATGGCTGAAAATGAAGAGGAATAAAGTGCACAGATGTACCAATACCTTTTTGACTCATTGCTACAATAAAATCATCACGATTAATTTTATCAGTATTCAATTGACAACAAAATAAGTGCCAAGAATGTAGGTCTGTTTCTGCATTAACCACTTGCGGAGGTAAAATTACTGGTAAATCTGCTAGTTCTTTCATGTATAACTCGGCCATTTGTTGACGGCGAACTTGAAAGCGATCAGCTTTAGCTAATTGACATAAGCCTAGACTACTTGCAATATCACTTAAATTATATTTATAGCCAGGTGCTACAATTTCATAAAACCATGCTGGTTTAGTTGATGTATATCTATCGAATGCATCGCGACTAATTCCATGTAGTCTCATAACTTTACAACGTTTTGCTAGCTCTGTATTTTTAGTAACAATCATACCACCTTCACCAGTTGTGATTGTTTTTGTAGCATAAAAACTATACACAATAGCATCAGAATCATGTTGCCCAATATATATGTTATTTATCTTACTTGGACAAGTATGGGCAGCATCTTCAATCACACGTAGATTATACTTACGTGCTATTGCAATAATCGCTTCCATATCACAAGGTAACCCTGCCATATGCACAGGAATAATAGCTTTTGTTTTAGTAGTTATTTTGCTTTCAATTTGTGAAATATCAATACATAACGTATTTAAATCACAATCAACAAATACCGGATCAGCACCAAGGTAACGAACAATTTCAGCCGTTGCCGTAAATGTTAAGGTAGGAACAATAACCTCATCACCGTGAGTAATACCACAAGCCTCTAATGCTAGATGTAAACCAGCAGTCGCTGAATTTACTGAAATAGCCTCAACATTGCCGCCTATATATCTGGCAAATGATTCCTCAAATTCTTTTGTCTTAGGACCTGTTGTTACCCAACCAGAACGTAGTGTGTTTACCACTTCATTAATTTCTTCTTCGCCTATATCAGGTAATGCAAATGGTAAAAATGCTTGTGTCATAACTTATTCCTTGTATACACTATTACTCAAAATATTTGAATTATAAGCCAATAATGCTGATAAATAAATACAACTAAATGTATATATAATACATAAGAAGCATTTTTTGAAATATGACAATTATATAATTCAAAGATGAAGAGTAACTTACTCGAATTGCTGAAGAAACTTAAGTTCGTCAGCAAATCCTTTTTTAACTTTAACCCAAATTTCTAAATGTATTTTTGTATCAAAAAGCTTTTCCATATCTAATCGAGATTCAATTGAAATACCTTTCAACTTTTCCCCACCTTTACCTATAATTATGGGCTTTTGATTATCTCTATCCACAACAATGGTAGCAAATATCTTAGTTAGTTTTTTAGTAACTTCAAATTTATCAATTTCAACCATCAAACTATAAGGAATTTCTTCACCAAGTGAACGAAATAATTTTTCACGAATAATTTCACTAGCTAAAAATGAGCTACTTTTATCCGTCAATTGTTCTTCTGGATATAAAAACACACTCTCAGGTAAATATGTTTTGATTTCATTTAATAAGTTATCTGTACCATTATCATGTTTTGCAGCAACAGAAATCACTTTTTTAAATGCGAATTTACTTGATATTTCTTTTATAAAATTATTTAATTCAATTTTATCTTTTATCTTATCTTTTTTATTAACTACTAAAATTACATTGGCTGAAGTTGGAAGTAGTTGTAAAACTTCATTATCACCATCATTAAATATTCCAGCTTCAACTACATATAAGACCACATCAATACCAGACATGCTATTTACAACACTCTGATTTAAAGCAATATTTAATTTATTTAAATTTAACTTCTGAAAGCCAGGAGTATCCACAAAAATAAACTGTGTATCTTCACGAGTATAAACACCAGTTACCTTATGACGAGTTGTTTGTGGCTTACGTGAAGTAATACTTACTTTTTGACCAATCAAATGGTTCATCAATGTTGATTTACCAACATTTGGGCGACCAACAATTGCAATAAACCCAGCAAATGTTTGTTTAGTCATTTCCATCATGTTCTTTCAATAATTCAAGTAAATTATGAGCAGCATTTTGGCTTGCTTGCTTTTTACCTTTTCCATCACCCCAAGCTTTAATACCTAAGTCTTCAATAGAACATTCAATTGTAAATACCATATCATGTTCAGGACCAGACATTGAAGTAATACGATAAGCAGGCAAAGCAATTCGTTTAGATTGTATATATTCTTGTAACTTTGTTTTATAATCTTTAGTAGAGTTATCTTCTTGTTGACGAAGTGGATAGTAAAACAAACGCTCAATAACTCGTTGTGATTCAGCAAAATCGCTATCCAACATAATAGCCGCAAATATAGCTTCAAGACAATCAGCTAAAATAGATGGTCGCGATCGACCACCGCTTTTTAGTTCACCATCCCCTAAGTACATATACACACCTAGGTTTAACTGCTCAGCAATTTCTACTAAACTATCTTGATTTACCAAAGAGGCGCGAATTTTTGATAATTTGCCTTCTGGATAATCTTCGTATAGTCTATATAAATTTAATGCAATAACGCAGTCTAGTATACCATCACCTACAAACTCCAAGCGCTCATTATTCAGGCGAGCATAGCTACGGTGAGTTAGAGCCTGTTTTAATAGAGACACTGTCTTAAATCTATAACCGATTTTTTCTTCTAAATTTGATAATTTAGCCATAATTCTTAATCTATCTTTGTACCAACTCTAGACATATCTGAAAGATTTAACCAAACATAAATAGCATGACCTAAAATAGCATCATCAGGTACAAAACCCCAATAACGGCTATCTAAACTATTGTCACGATTATCACCCATCATAAAATAGTGACCTGCTGGAACCTTACAAATAAATCCTTCATCATTATAACTACAGTTTTCTTTACCCTTAAAATCTTCTACCATCTCATTTATAACTGGTGGAAAATGTTTATCAACTATAATTGCATGTTTATCACCAGTCAAATCTTCTATATATTTTGAAGTTGAAATTAAAACTGGACCATTTGGTGAAGTTTCATTATAATCATATGAACCATCATCTTGATAATTTAATTTAATACCATTAATAGTTAGTTTTTTATTAATATAGGCAATTGTATCACCAGAAACTCCAACCACTCGCTTAATTAAATCACGATTAGGTTTAGTTTGATCTTTAAAAACAACTACATCTCCACGCGAAACATTATGCACTGGAATAATTACTTTATTAGTAATTGGCATTCTAATACCATAGTCAAATTTATTAACTAAAATAAAATCACCAACTGTTAGATCAGGACGCATAGAGCTACTTGGAATCTGATATGCCTCAAATAAAAAAGCACGCAATACCCACACACCTAAAACTACTGGAAAAAATTCTTTTGAGTAATGAACGTAATGTGGATTTGTGTCGCCATCAGCACGATTTTTTTTCCAAAAAAGTTTATCAATAAGTAAAACACTACCACTTATAATAATCAAAGCAAGTAATACAGTAGCAAAATCTGTAAACTCAGATACTACGCCTACTAAACCTAAAATGACTAACATATAGCCATTTTCCATTAGTTTGCTTTTATTTAATTTTGCTCGATATATCATTATAGTACCGATAATTAATGCCAAAATACCTAAATAAAACCACTTTGATAAATCTATCGCCTGCATTTTTAACCTTAAAAAACTATAAAACTGTTTTGCAACCCGTGATTATAACACAAATTACCATATTTCAAAAAATTCATCCCATATCAAGAGCTAATGATATCTCCATCTGTATAAAACCATTTATTATCAATCATTTCAAATCGACTTTTCTCATGGATTAAATGTTTTTTATTCTCAACTCGATAATATGCTTTAAATTCTACAATACCATTTTCATCACCCATAATCTGACTATTTATCACTTCCAATTTAAGCCATTTTATATATTTAGAGTCTTTAACTGCCTCATCATAGTCAAATGCCTCTAAAGATTTTTTTGCCATTGTTTTTGCAATGTATTGCATATTACCTAATGCATGAGCTGTATAACGAGATCTCATTAATAATTCTGGAGTAGAGGGAAGTTTATCCTCATTAATAAATATCATACAACAATCCAATAATAACTCACCACTTCCACATTTACATAATAATTTTTTATTCATACGATTAACTCTTAATTAATTAGCTATCTTAGGCGTATTTGGAATAGCACTTTGTTGAATATTATCAGCATAAATCACTAATTGGTTGATAACCTGATAATAGTCACTTACTTTAACATCTCTATGAATCTTTGCTTGCTGAGTTGCAGCTGTATAGCCGACATCAAATGCTGATTCACTAAGAGCACCTATACTATTTAGACTAGTTTTATTGGTCTTGACACATTTGGCTTGTGCATCCATGTCTCCACGATTTTTTTGTTTACATGCTAGAGTTAAAGCAGATGCCTGTAGAGAAAAAACAACAGTTTTATCAGCTAGCTCATCGCTAATATCTGGATTCGCATTAACAGCTCCAGATGTAATTTGTTTTAGAATATCTACTGACATTTGAGTAGTATCAGCAAATGTATAACTTATTGACATTAATAAAATAAAATAAAGCTTTCTCATTTTTAGCTATTTTCTCCAAGGTACCTAATATTTATATAAGCCAACACGATGCTTCAAGCGATTTAGCTCATTTCATATATGATATAATGAGCTATTATAGCTTAATTTAAGGCTTAAACTTATTTATATCGGATTGAATAATTTTGAAAGAAAGATAATAATGAAAATATTAAAGATTTTATTGATTAGTGTTGGGGCTTTGTCTTTATTTGCTTGTAATAATGGAGATAGTGTTGGTTCAGATATCCAACAACAAACAACATCAGGTGGAACAGTACCTAATACATATCAGCTTGCATATAGAGCTACTGGATGCCAAACAATTGCTAGCAATGGTGGAACATGTACAGTTGTTCTTAATTATGGTGGTAATGGAAATTATGGTAATCTATTACCAACGTTTGCATCAGGTATGACTGGATACACTAATAATATGTCTAGCGCATGTACTCAACCATCTGGTAGTTCTACATATAATAATAACCCTTGTACAATTACTATTACTAGTAACTCAGGTACAAATACTGGTAACAAACAAAATCCAGTGATTAATCTAGGTGGAACAAATGCCAATGTTTCATTTAATTTAGGTGGTGGGTTATAAGCATAATTTAATTTGCTAAAAGCGGCTAAATAAGCCGCTTTTTTATTATGTAAGGTGTGTTCATTTATATCATTTCAATCCTTGGCTTAAAATACGTAAGAAAAAAATATCGCAAAAGGTATATAATAAAGATGTTTGAGAGAAACATAAAAGTTCAAGATTGAAAGACAAAATTATAAATGAAAAAAATTATTGTATTATCATTGCTTGCATACCAAGCATTTGCTGATTCTAATATCTCTATTAGTAATATCATTATTGGTCCACAGTATGGAGAAAAAAAGACTTTTTCAATAACAGCTACATTAAGTAACAATAGTAATAATACTATTGAAAGCTGGCAAATAGGCTTTTATATGCCTCGTAATTTCCGTACAACAGCTAAAAGTAATAAAAATTTATCAATGCAAATTTGTGAAGAATCAAGTGCTACAAATTGCTCTCAATTAATATATCAAAAACCTGCTTTTGATAAACCAGATTTAAGTACTGCATTTACAACTATATTAAAACCAAAATTAAATTTTCCAATTAGAACTGGGAAAAAATATACTATCAAACTATTACGCAATAGCTCTCAAAGCTCTGCTAATATATCGTCATTACCACAAAGTTTTTTTATCATAAGTAAAGATAAGTTAATTTTATTACCTACAGACTTAAAAACGTATACTGTCCTTAATTATAATGAATCAGCAGTTCAACAAAAAATTACTAAATACAATGCAAATAAATCTGATAATGGATTTAAACATATAATCAACGTAGTACCATATCCACAATATGTAAATATAACTGATCCATCTATATATTTTAATTTAAGTGATAAAATAACCCTACATAATAATGCTAAATTATCTGAAGAGCAACTACAGTTTTGGAGAGATGCATTTAGCTCAGATTTTACTCGTAGTTTGAAAATTGACACAGATAAAAAATCGACAGGAATTATTTTAAAACATGCTAATGTGATAAATCCTGAGGGTTATACAATTACTATAAACTCTCAAAATATTACCGTTATCGCTAAGAATAATGCAGGATTTTTTTATGCTCTTCAAACCTTACGTCAATTATGGTTTAAGCAAAAATCTATCCCTAGTTTAATAATAACCGATTCACCACGATTTAAATATCGCGGTGTGCAAATAGATGTAGCTCGTCATTTCTTTACTATTGAAGAATTAAAAAACTTTATTGATATAATGGCAGCTAATAAATTAAATACACTGCATTTACACTTAAGCGATGATGAGGCATTTCGAATTGAGTTAGATGATTATCCAGAATTAACTAAAATTGGCGCTAGTCGCGGTATAGGTAAAATGATTGGACCTATGTCTATGATACAAAATAATTTATTTAATGTAACTAAAGATATAAATAATACTCATGAAC
>JAQUVM010000094.1 GCA_028693355.1 Burkholderiales bacterium | reverse complement strand
CTAGATACCCCTACCTCAGGTAGAGTTTTAATTAATAATGAAGACATTCATTCACTAGAGCCTAATAGCTTATGTAAACTACGTAATCAAAACCTTGGTTTTATTTATCAATTTCACCATTTATTACCAGAATTTACAGCTTTAGAAAATATCCTCATGCCAATATCTATTTCTGGAACACCATCTACCAAGCATTTAGAAAGAGCAAAATATATTTTAAATCGCTTAGGTCTAGAACAAAGAATGAAACATTACCCTAATCAATTATCAGGTGGTGAACGACAAAGAGTGGCTATTGCAAGAGCCACAATAAATAACCCTAAGATAATTTTTGCTGATGAACCAACTGGTAATTTAGATAATAATACAGCGCATCAAGTTTTAGATATATTCTTTGAATTACAGCAAGAACTAAAAACGAGTGTAGTGATTGTAACTCATGATATGGAAATAGCAAATAAAACAAATAATAAATATAGATTACATAATAGTGAACTATTAAGTATATATAGCTAACCTATCATTTTATACGTGTCTTCACTCATTAAATTATCCTGTTTTAGTGAAGTTAGTTAGAATAAAAAGGCTGAGAAAAATCTCAGCCTTTATTTTAATTAGATTTTATTTATTTTCATATATATTTTATGTCCAATATAAATCAACAAAAATAAAATAACTGAAGAATATATAGTTAAGAAATTAACTAAGTTATAATGTTCCCCAGCTGTTATAAATTGAGCAAAAATTATAATAGCTATAACTATCATTGATAAAATTGGAGCCCAAGGATAAAATTTTGAACGATATTTTAATATATCAACTCCACCAACAGTAGGTAAGTAATTCTGCCTAAACTTATAATGGCTAAGAGCAATACCAAACCATGCTATAAAGCCACACAGTGAAGAAATTTGTACAATATAATCAAAAAAAACACCATTACCGATCAAAGATGAAAAAAATACTAGCGAACCGACTAATGCTGTAATAATTAATGCAGGCATTGGAACACCACGTTTATTTGCTTGTTTGAAAATTGAAGGTGTTAATCCATCTCGTCCCATATACCATAAAATACGGCTTGATGAATACATGCTCGCATTAGCCGCTGAAATCAAAGCAATTAAAATTACAAAATTCATAGCATCTGCAGCATAATGCCCCGCGTATTTAGCAAAAATCACTGTATATGGACTAGTAGTCACACTATCTTGTGATGCTAACATAGGATCATTATATGGTAATAATAAACTAATTAAACCAATTGATAAAACATAAAATAATGTCAAACGCCAAAATACTAAGCCGATAGATTTAGGAATCGTTTTTTCTGGGTCTTTTGTTTCACCTGATGCTACACCAACTAATTCAGTACCTTGAAAAGAAAATCCAGCAAATAAAAACACTGAAATAAATCCAAACCATCCTTGATGAAAAGGTGCATCACCAACATGCCAATTCCCAGCACCAAACTTAGGCATATGAAAAACAGTAAATATACCAAGAACAATAAAAACTATAATTACACCTACTTTTATGAATGATAACCAATATTCAATTTCACCATATACTTTAACAGAGAATACATTAGCAATAAGAATCATTATAAAAAAAGCTAGCGAAAAATAGACTGGATTAACATGTGGAAACCAATAGCTCATAATTAGCGCAGCAGCTGATAATTCAGCAGCAATAGTTATAGCCCAATTTAACCAATAGTTATAACTCATCGCAAATCCAAAAGATTTACCGACATATACACTAGAATAATCACAAAAAGATCCAGAACTTGGTTTATATGTACTCATTTCCCCAAGACTAGTCATTAAAAAATAAACTATCAGGGCCATTAAACCATATGCAAACATGGCACCACCTGGTCCACCTACATAAATTGAATAACCACTGGCCAAAAATATACCAGTTCCAATTGAACCACCAATTGCGATCATATTAACATGACGAGCTTCGAGCCTTTGTTCTAAATGAGCCATTGATTATGCATCCCCACAAGATAGTAATTGATTTAAAGTAGTTATTTTTATATTTTTTATTTGAAATAATATGATAGAGGTAAAAGAATAGACTGTGGGAGTAGATATATATTGTTGCATAGTTAAACCTTTCTATGAATTCCAAATTTTTGACATAAAAACACCTTTTAAGGCACCATATTTCCGAGCTAGAACAAATTTATTCACGATTTTTCCTACAAAAAAGAAATAATATTTTAACATAAAATATTAAATTTATAACTGGTTTTACTTAATAAATTTATAAATAATCAATATAAAATAATACAGCCGTAGCATTATAAAACATATTGAATATTTAGTTTACTTTCAGGCACTAATGTTGATAACAGTATTAATGCTTCATTGCTATTATTACCTTCTATATAAGTACGCATATTTGCTATGGATAGTTCTAATTCATTAAATGCAATATAGCTTTCATTAGCTTTCATTATCCGCTCATGCTCGGTTACATTTGGATTATCCCCAATTAATAACTCTTCATAAAGCTTTTCACCTGGTCTAAGCCCTGTGAACTTTATTTCTATATCCCCTAAAGGATTCTCAATATCTTTCACAGTTAAACCGCTTAAATAAATCATTTTTCGAGCTAGATCTACTATTTTTACAGGCTCTCCCATGTCTAATACAAAACCTTCTCCACCACAAGCCATGTTACCAGCTTGAATGACTAAATTTACAGCTTCAGGAATCGTCATAAAATAGCGAATGATTTCAGGATGTGTAACTGTAATTGGACCACCATTTTGAATTTGACGTTTGAATAAAGGAACAACTGACCCAGAAGAGCCTAAAACATTACCAAAACGTACCATACTAAAAATAGTTGTTTTTGACTGTGATGCAAATGCTTGCATTATTAGTTCTGCAAAACGCTTGGATGCCCCCATTACGTTTGTTGGTCTCACTGCTTTATCAGTTGAGATTAAGACCATATTTTCAATATTTAAGGCAAAAGCTGCTTTTGCTACAACATACGTACCAATAGAATTATTTTCAATCCCTGATAATGGGCATGACTCAACCAGTGGAACATGTTTATATGCAGCAGCATGATAAATAGTTTTTACACTATGATTTTTTAAAATAGTTTCTACTAATTTTGAATTAGTTACGCTTCCTAAAATTGGTATAATGTTTAAATATGGAAAAATTGCTCTCATTTCTTGTTCTATAGTATAAAGTGCAAATTCTGATGATTCAAATAAAACCAATTTCTCTGGATATAGATTAGCTATTTGGCGACATAATTCACTACCTATAGATCCACCAGCACCAGTTACCATAACAGACTTCTGAGCTATGTTTTTTGCCATTAAATTATTATCTGGTGCAACAGAAACTCTTCCCAAAAGATCTTCAATAGCAACATCTTCGATATCAGAAAATTTTACTTTCCCATTAATTAAACTATCTATTTTAGGAAGAGTTTTTACATAAATTGTATTATTTTCCAAATTAGTAATTATTTCTCGACGACGACTCAATGGAACCGACGGAATAGCTAGTAAAACCTCATCAATTAAATGCTTTTGCTTTAATTTAAGTAATTTATCCGGTGGATAAACTTTTAAACCCCTAATAGTTTTATACCATTTGCTACTATCATCATCTATAAAAAATAATGGCGCATATTCATTTCCGTGATATAGGTAAGTTGCTAACTGCGCACCTACAACACCGGCCCCATAAATTGCAACGCTCTTAGCATCATTCTTATAACCAATTTTTCGTAAAAAAGCTCGTAAAAGTAATCTACTACCACCTATATATAAAGTAGCAAAGGACCAATAGATAAAAAAAGCAGAGCGAGGAAATGCTAGATTACCAGTTAAGTGCACTACTAAAGCTAAAATTGCAACGGAAACAGTCACACCATAGCAAACAATATAAACAATCTTGTCATCTACAAATTTTATAATTGCTCTATATAAGCCTAAGTTTAATAATAATGGAACTGTCCAAATTGGCAAACAATAAAAAATCCATATGCAACTATTAAGTCTAGGATCCCACGAAGCTCCCAATCGCAGCCAAATTGCTGTATATAAAGCTAAGGGTAATAGTATGCAGTCTAGTAAAAGTAATGCTAGAATATTACTATTTAAAAGGTAAGAAAATTTATCGCTAAGTTTATTCATTATATCCAGTAAGTAAAAACTATTTAAACATATGATTATAATACCATAGCAATAAAAATATCGTTAAATTTATAACCATATGATACAATTACTGCGATATACACCGGGGGTGCAAAACGTAATCATAGCTAACCTCAAATTAAAATGTACAATACAATGAGCGACAACACTTAGATGATAAGTTCAAAGCAAATTAAGTAGTACAGTTAAAAATGAGTTAGTTATATCCATTACTATAGCTGAGAAATACCCTATAAACCTGATCAGGCTAGTACCTGCGCAAGGGAGCGTGCAAATAAACTTCTTAATAATTAAAAGAAAATCACCCTCCCTTATAGTTAATAAATTATAAGGAACTTCTATGTCAAACAAATTAAATTTACATGATTTTGTTTTTATCGCAATAATGTCCACAGCAATTGCTATTGCATGGTGGGGATACTCATTCTTCTACAATATCATATCACCGATACTAAAGCCTTTTGGCTTAAGTGGCTTAATTGAAGGTATATGGTTAATATCTGGTATATTTTTTGGTATAATTATTCGTAAACCTGGAAGTGCGATACTAGGTTCAATGATAGCAGCAACCATTGAAGGATTTATTTCACAATGGGGATTATCTGCACTTATTTCTGGATTTTTCCAAGGACTACCTGTCGAATTAATTTTCCTAGCATTTAGTTATAATAAATGGAATAAAATAATTTGTGCTATTGCCGGAGCACTCTCTGCACTATGTGGTTATTTAGTTACATTTTTTTGGTACAATTACAGTAGTTTTGGTATAAAATATAATTTATTAAATCTTGGTTGTGGAATGCTATCTGGTGCAATTTTAGGTGGGTTATTGGCAAGATATATTGCCTTAAACTTAGCAAAAACCGGAGCACTCAATCAATTTGCTATCGCTCGAGGAACATAATTTTGCGTAATTTCATTTTATCTTTAGTAGCTGCTTTTTTAGTTATGCTAATTCCATACAAAATACGTATGGGTTCTCACATTAGCAGTTTTTACTACCCTCAAATCTATGATTTTTTTGATGATCATATATCATTAGTTGTATGGATATGTTGTTTTACAAGTTTAGCCATGGTGCTAATCGCTAACTTTTTTATAACCTTACATTACGAAAAAGTTAATAATCCAGCTCATAAAATTAAACTTCACCATGTACTAACTGGTGGTTTAAGAATTTTAGCTGGAATGAGTGTTTGTACATTTGGAATTGTCAGCTCATTTGCAAGCATAATCATATATCAAAATGAAAATATAATGCTAATTACACCTGCATTATGGGTTATTTCAATGTTTTATTTAGCTATTCAAAAAATTGACCGACAATTAAAAATTATAAAAATTATTAATTTTAATTCAGGCATGATATCTGTCATTATCCTACTTTTAGGATTAATGCAAACTATAACACATAATTAAATGTTTGAAATTAGCAACTTTAGCTTTAGTTACCCATTTAGTCAATATAAAATTGGCTTTAATGGTGACTTTAAAATACAATCAGGACAATGTATTTTGATAACTGGAGACTCTGGAAGTGGTAAATCAACTTTATTACAAGCTCTAAAGGGATTAATTCCTAACCATATAAATGGTAATTTATCTGGTGAAATATGGTATAAAAGTAAATTAATTCAATCTTTTAATGAAAATGAACTGATAAAAATTGGGTATTTGCAACAAAATCCTGATCACCAAATAATTTGTAATACTGTTTTTGATGAGCTTGCTTTTGGTTTAGAAAATTTACAACTAGATAAAAATAGTATTGAAAAACAGATTTTTGAAATTACTGATAGATTTAACATCTCTCATATACTACAACGCAAAATAAATACTTTATCAGGTGGCGAAAAACAAAGAATAAATCTTTTAGCAATACTATTGATGAATCCTGATGTATTGTTATTAGATGAACCAACTGCATTTCTTGACCCTGAATCAGCTCATGAAATTATTGACATACTCAAAAAATATATTCATAATAAAACTGTGGTTATCATTGAACACAATGCTCATTATTTAAGCAATTTTGTGGATTATGTTGTGAACATCAACAAGGATGGTCAAATCAAGATACTAGATAAAGACACAATTAGTATACAACAAATCCAAATTAAAAAGCATAATTACATACCAAATACAATACTAGATATTAGAAATTTAAGCTTTAGTTATAAAAATACCATACAGCAACTACTAATGAATATTAATCTAAATCTTCATACTGGTGAAATAATATCTATCTATGGGAAAAATGGTGCTGGCAAATCAACACTATTAAAATTAATATCTAAAGTTATAAAAACTAAGCAACAGGTATATTATAAAA
>JAQUVM010000093.1 GCA_028693355.1 Burkholderiales bacterium | reverse complement strand
CTGTCCCCGCACTCGCTTCAATTACATATGAGTTTTGCACTTCAGCAAAATCAATTATCTGTAAAGGATGATTATTTGCATTCATACTCTACTCCAACAAATAATTTTCCAATCTCAACAATGTCATTTAAACCATTTACTTGTTCAATATATTCAAAATAGTCATCTGCGATAGACGAGTATAGTAAATCACTTCGAACTGTATCTAATCCACTATTATTAAAACTATTTTCATAACTATTTTTTGTTTTGCTATAAACCATAACTGGCGTATTTTTAATAGTTCCAGTACGACGATCTTGTTCATTGCTTGCATTAATAAATGATTCAATCGCTCTTTTATGAATTAAAATTGGATTTGTTAAACTGCGTAAATAATAGCGCAAAACTCTGTTTGCAGCATTGTCACTATCATTATGACTAACTACTACGTCTCTCATCACACCATCTTTTGATATTTGTCGAACAATTACATTTTGAATATTATTATCGTTCCAAAATTTAGCTTCTAATGATAGTAATAAATATAATATAGCACTTCTTACCATCAATTCATATGCTAAACCAGAAAACTTCTCGTCAAGAATTTTATCAACTTTACTAAATTTTTCATGAATAATAATATTATTTTCAATTATTAAAAGTTTATCAGAAAAATTGATTTCAAATTCTTGTCCTGCTGCATCCAAAATAGTATATTTAAATTTAAACTCTTTATGCTCACCATTAGTATGTTGAATAAAATTTAAGTACCGATTTTTATAAACTTCAAACTGTTCATTTCCAATCTGCCCAAAACCTAAAATACCTTTTGTTTGTAGGAATTTAATTGTTTCTCCATCCCCATATTCTGCTATACCATTTTTCATGAAATGTTTTTCTATCGCAGATGCTATCTTTCTATCTTCAATAAAAATTGGATCTAAGTCATTAAACTCTTCATCATTATTAAAAACATTAATCCCGAGTGTTCTATATAAATTATTATTTGTGTATAAAAAACATCTTTCTAGTAAGCTCAAATTAATCTCTAAATATTTAGTTTTTTGATCAAGTGTTAATTTGATAGGTGAAGATATATTTCTAGCAAAATTCCAGCGTGGCAAAGCCTGATATTTACTTCTATTTACAAACTTATGCCAAATATGAGCATAATTAATCTGTTTATTATTATAAAAAGGATGCAAAGCATGTTCTTCAATCAAGTATTGAAAATTATAATCCTGTGTTAATAAGCTGCCTTCATTTATCCAAAAATTACTAAAACTATTGCCTATAACATTAATTAGTAAACCAAGTATAGGAGACGATCTCACCTGTGAATTATCAGTTTCTTTGCGTCCAATATAACTTATAACCAATTGTTCTGATGCTGATAATATTACCTCTAAGAATGCTTGTTTATCCTCTATCGTATAATTACGATCAGCTATATACCAATCTTGAGCTAAAATACTTAATTGTTTCGCATGATAACTTGCTGGAAACTCACCAAAATTCATCCCAAGCACATAAATATATTTGTGTGGTAAATTACGCGCATATTGTAATGATAAGCAATTAATCACCCCACCCAAGCTCAAACGATTCTTCATTAAGCCCAAATAATTATGTATTATTTTTATTAATATCAAGACATCCAAAGATGACATAAATGCACCATCTAATTCGCCAATGAATTTATCAAAAAGTAATGCATCATCTTCATCTACAACTAAAAAACACTTGATTTTATTAACTTGAATAAGTATATCTGCTAAAGGTAAACTATGTGTCTTTTCATCACTTATATAAAAATTATTACGTAAATCTTCTAATAAATTTATAAACCCAATTAGTTTGTTCGCTACTATTGTTTGCGTGTAATCTAAGTTATCATATGGTACATAGTTAGAATCTTGAGTAGCTATCATCGCTAGTTTATTTTTAAATAACTCATCACTTATACATGCTCCTAATGTTAATTGTATCAAGAGTTGTTTAAAGCTATAAATGGAAAAGTTGGTATAACCAAATTTAGCGTAATCATGCTCATCATAACCAAAGTGGGTATGATTATCTGCCAACCAACGTTTTATTAGCTTTATATCGCTATGATCTATCTCTAATGCATTTTTTATTGCAGATAATTCTAATAAATTTAATAAAACATTAACAGTGAGAGAATATGGAGACTCTAGTATTGCAAGCAATGCTTCAAGCAAATAATTTTGTTTATGTCGACGAGCACCTGTGATGAAATAAGGAAGATAAACTTTATCTCCAGTTTTATTAACTGCATATTCATTATCTAATACAGCAGAAATATATGGTGCATAGTCATCAATGTCAGGTGATACAACTAATATCTCATTAATACCCAAATTACTATTATTATCTAATGCTGTTAATATCTCATTAAACATAACCTGTACTTCACGCATCCGATTATGACAAACATTTATTTTTAGCGATTGACGAGTTTCACTTATATCATTACAATTTTTATAAAATTTAATATTTATTGGATCTATATAATACTCTAAATTATTACTTAATCTGTATTCTTGGCGAATACGATTTTTTAGTTCTTTTATATCATGTTGAATAATATTTAACATGGTTGATAATTGGAAATCTTTTTTTACGCTACTCGTAAAATCATAAACTTCAATATCATTTGCTCGTAATAACTCAATAAATTCTCGTGATTGTTGTCCAAGATTTGCTAACAATGGATTGCCATCACTCAAGTATAAATCATCTAAACTCATATATGGTTGACGTAGTAATTTTTTCTCAATATTATTTCTGGCCTTACTAGTCAGTAAATCACCATAATACTCACTGGAACAAGGCTGATAATACCAGTAAATATTGGTGTTAGCAGATAAGCTACATAAAATATCTAATTGAGATGAATAAATTGAAGTTAAACCAAAAATAAATAGATTACTAGGTGCCAAAACCTTAGAGGCATCAGTAGTCATAAAAAATTTATAAATATCTAAATAATTCTTTATACTATTCGTTCTAATAAGTATATATTGCCAAATATCTTGTTGCCATTGTTTAATTTTTGAATTAGATATGTTTAGTAACTCATTTGTTCTAAGATATAAATATTCATGAAAAATATCTTGAAGCTGCTCTGCTAATTGAAATGCTCTTAATAAATCTATCTCTCCATTTACACTATATAAATAACTCTGAAGATCAGCCGTATTTTTTAAATCATGTGTTAATAAGTAATCATAGATAATATATTTTAATTGCTGAAAATCTAATAATTCAATACTTGGATAATTATCTTTATATATATTTTCAATTACTACACCAGCTAATACAACACAATCAATATTTGCACATATTCCAAACTCTATAGCGATCTTATCCCTCAACCATGATGCCATTGCCTGATTAGGAACTATGATTTGGATTTTTGTAAAAACATCTTTTTGAGTAACTGATTTTAATTGAATTAGTAATAAATCTAATAGTCCGGATTTGCTCTCATTAACGAGATCTGTTGTTTGAAAAAACACTATATTATTTTGCATAAAATCTTCTTTTTTTATTTTAATGAACACGCCAAATTCAATATTCAGAACCAATTTAAACAAGTAAATAACATACTTTATCCACAAGTCAATAAAAATATTTATTTATTTTTAAGTCAACAAACTTGACAAACAGCAAGCTACTGTTATACTTCAAATAATCTAAAAACACCCAACTTCCATATATTAGATAAAACCGCTGTTAGATCAGCATTTAACATAGTTTTACACAAGCTTATCAACAGAGTTATCCACAAGCAATGTGGATAACTAAAAAATCTCTAAACATTGCGTAACTTAAGTTTTTACTAATATTAATTTACCACGAATATCGCTTGAATTAAATGCCAGAATTATTTTAATTTGGAGCTGGAAAATAAATAAAATACTAAGAGATTTTCTTTTCTTGAGAAAGCTTATTATTATGATCTAATAGCTTTCAGAATAAGAAGTAGTCTTTAATAGAATGCGATGATGCCTTCATTTAGATTATATAAATTAGAAAACCCATCTTCTTCTAATATCTTACAAGCTGTCATGCTTCTTACACCAGCTTTACAATAAACTATAACAGGTTTATGCTTATACTCAAGAATCTCTGGTAATCGTTGATGCAACTCACCAAGAGGTATAAGTTTCGCATGTTTTAGAGAAATTTCTTCAAACTCAAATGGCTGTCGCACATCTAATAAAAGGCCATCAGGATTATTTAATAGAAATTCTTGCAATTCATTAGCAAAAAGTTGCTTAATCATATTATTCATATTATTAATCCAATCCAATAGTTGAATTCATATTTTTATACAAATTGTTTTTAGCATCACTTCTTTCCATCTTTGGTTTATGTAAATCACCAGAAATATAATATCTCATGGTTAATAGCTTATTTTGAACATCATCCGTAATAAACTCAGCCCCATATACAACTAAACCAACTAATGGGTTTAAGGTTGCAATTCCAGCAGCAACAGCTATTGCAAAACCAACTTTAGGAGAGATTGCTACATCTGCTCGTATTGAATTACTAGCAAAATCAATAATACCTAAGCTTTTTAATGATGCGGTAGGACCATCTATCGTAAGCTTTTTAACTTCTAATTTAGATGTCATTATTTCAAGGTCTACATCCGCAGAATTAAAATAAAAACCTTTTTCAAAAATATCGCGGACATCACCGCTACTAAACTCAAATAAACTCTGCATATTAATAATACTAAAGATAGAACCCAATAGACCAGGATCTATTTTTGTAAATTTACCAGAATATAAATGTCCTTTCACACTACCAACCATTTTTAATAATCCAAAATCTTGAAAGCCACCATTCCACTGTAATATGATGTTAGCATTACCATTACCGCCAGTTAGAACCCTTCCAAAATCTAAACTCTCAATTACATTACCAAAGTCTTTAATTTTTGTATTAGCATTTAACTCCACATATGAATCACGTGCTCCACAGCCAAAACAATAATTCACGGCTTTAAAATTTACACTCATATCATTATTTGATAAAAGACCATTGTCTAAATATAAGTTTTGACCTTTATGTTTTATATTAGCGCCGACAGTTCCCAAATTATGGTCTTGAAAATATAAATTATTAATCTTAAAATTTATATTAGGTATTTTGCTATTTATACGTTCAGAACTACCATTAACAAAACTAATATTTTTAGTATTTATTGATGATTCCGTAGCCCCATTATGAGATGCTTTATTAATCTTATACTTATCTATATTTAAGTTAATAATCTGAGATTCATAAATAAAATTACCACTACCATTTGTAATTGGTGTATTAAAATTAAAGCTAGTTTGTGTACTATCTGCAATTAAATTCAGCGTACCATTTCCAAGTACATTATTACCTAGCATAAATTGTGGGCTTAATGCCTCAACTTCAAGCGGTAGTAATTTATACTTATCTCGAAGATTTCCTGAAGGTTTATGATCTGCTACATCAATGTGATGGTCAACTTTATCACCGCCATGTGAAAATAAAGAGCTAACAAAAGCAATCCACTTGTCAATATAGATAACTGGTAAACTTACGTTGACTGATGCCAATGACTTACTACTGGCATCAGCTAAAAATCCAACCCCGCCAATAGCAATCTTATTATAAACCTTATGAGAGTTACTATCTATCTCTACAAAACCTTTAATAAGATTTTTCTTTATTGACCAATCTAACACATAATTATGCTTACCATTAGGATATAACTTAAGCTGCATTGGCTTAGCACGAGACTCTTCAAGTTCATCAAGTGGTGCATCTAGGGCTACACCTTGCAAACTACTAGTTGCGATGAAAGAAGATAATCCTCTTTTATCAATTGTAAATTTAATATTACTAGCCGATTTGCCATTTATAGCATGAGAAAACGTTGGTAAATAATATCTTGAAACTTCATTATAATCCAACATAGGTGCGCTCACATCAAATGAAATTAGCCTAGTTTTTTCATTTGTATCGGCCTTCAAAATAGCATTTGAATTTAAAGCCCTAACAGAAATACCCTTAGATTTAATTCCATACTGGGTAAAGTTCAAATCACCATTTACATCTGATATTGGAGGAACTGGCATATCTAAAAAATTGATTGAATTATTTATAAATGTATAAGTGCCTTTAACTTCTGTATGAGTAGGACTTTCAAAAGGAATATTTAAATAAATTTTTAACTTACCATTACCTGAAGTGTTTATTTTTTCTGGAAATTCACCTATCCATTTATTAATCGGTGAATTACGTAAATAAACCATAAATTTTTCAGTTTCCCCATGAGCATCCCCATTTGCAATAAGGCTCACTCCATTTTCATCGCCATAGTTTGGAATAATAACGTCGGCTTTATCTATAATGTTGCCATTTATAAATGCTCTATCTGCTTTAACTTTTATTGCTACATTATCTAGGATAAACTGTCCATAAATATTATCTAATGTTGGCCAGCTCTCAACATAACGCAATTTTGCATTATTAATATTTGCTTTAATATAGAACAT
>JAQUVM010000092.1 GCA_028693355.1 Burkholderiales bacterium | reverse complement strand
AAAAGCTAAAAAACATAGGTAAGGATGCAGGAGATGCCGTTAAGGGATTTAAAGATGCATTAAATGGTAATGAGAAAAAAAACAATGATGATGAAAAAACTTCACAGAAAAGTTGATAAATGTTTGGTATTAGCTTTAGTGAAATAATTTTAATTTCTATAATTGCGGTTATAGTATTTGGACCTGAGCAACTACCTACAATTGCTAAGAAGTTAGGCTCATTTATTAGAGAAATTCGTAATTTTCGTAGCAATATTACAAATCAAATTTATGAACAAACTGGTATAGAAAACTTACAAGAATTAAAAGAACAGCTACATGATGCGGTTAATCAAATCCGCGGCTCGGTAGAAAATAATACTAGTTATATAAATGAAAGTAATATCATCTATCAAGAAATTGACTTGTTTATTCAACCAGAATTAGATTTTGATAGGCAACCAGAACTCTTTGATGAATAACCCTGAATTCACCCAACACTTAATTGAACTTAGAAAAAGACTCATCTTCATTATAATTGGATTAGTTATATGTATGGGTTTATTATTCCCATTTTGCAACCAAATATATGCATTCATTATAAAACCAGTTGGTATTTATCTACCTAAAAATACTCAGATGATTGCAACTGATATTATTTCACCTTTTTTTGTACCTATTAAACTCACATTCTTAGTTGCAATCTTTATCAGTTTACCAAATACAATTTATCAAACATGGCAATTCATAGCACCGGCATTATACCGCCAAGAAAAATCTCTTTTATTGGGAGTCGTTGTTAGCAGTTTATTATTATTTGCAAGCGGAATACTATTTTGCTATTTTTTGGTACTACCCGCAATATTTCATTTTATTAGCGGCTTTAAACTCTCAGAAATTACAATGATGACTGATATTACAAAATACCTTGATTTTGTTTTATCATTATTTACTACTTTTGGACTAGCATTTGAAACACCTGTCATAGTATTTTTATTAATTTATCTTGGTATACTACCAATTGAAAAGGCTCGCCAAATTCGCAAATATATTTTGGTGGGTGCTTTTATTGTTGCCGCAATTGTCACCCCACCTGATGTTTTTTCACAAACAATGCTAGCTGTTCCATTATACTGTTTATATGAGATTGGTTTACTAGTATCTAGATTAATACCTTCTAAAGATAGTTAAATTTAATAAACTATGAGTTTATCGCATGATGAAAAATAAGTTGATAAAACATTAATAGTACATTTAATCCAACTACTATAATAAAGATTGGACGAACTAATTTAGATCCTTTTAAAATCACCATCTTAGCACCAAAATATCCACCAGCAAACTGCCCTATCGCCATAATAAATCCAATTAAGTAATTTACATGACCAAAATAAACAAAAACCATTAAAGAAAATATATTACTTTTTAGATTTAAAACTTTAGCATACCCGGATGCATTCAAAAAAGTATAACCTAAAAAATACACGATTAATATAACCCAAAAATTACCTGTTCCAGGTCCAAAAAAAGCATCATAAAAGCCTATAATAAAACCAAAAACAGAAAAAAACACCGTCTCATCCATTCTTTTAGTGCCTTCTTTGACACCTAAAGATTTATTAAACAGATTAAAAATAAAAACAGCTAGCATTAAAAATGGCACAATATAATGCATAAAATCATTAGGGATAAAATTTGCAGTAATTGCACCAAGTAGAGCACCAAGCAGCCCCATCAGTAATCCACGATAAACTGTATTAAAATTTATTAGACCATCTTTATAATACTTAAATGTCGCAACCCCAGTTCCAATTGAGCTTTGTAGTTTATTTGTACCCAAAACCATTGCCATTGGCATGCCTGTATATGTCAAGGCTGGAAGACTAATTAACCCGCCTCCACCAGCAATAGCATCGACAAAACCTGCAATAAAACCCATTATTATTAAAAACAAATACATATAATATAAATGTTCTGCAAAAAACTGATGCATAAAAATCTCCCACAAATCAACTACATATTTTACTATGATCAAGTGTAAATAAAAGCAATATAAATTAAATTTAAATATACTTCATTATAAAACTCCGTTGCAAATACCAAATATGCTGAGACAATATGTTAAAATTACTACTTGATAAAAAAGAATTCATGATGAAAAAACAAATCCCTCTTAGTTTTACCATTATTATTGTATTAATATGGTCACTACCAGCACTATCAACTGATATTTATTTACCGTCGATGCCTAGCATGGCAAAATACTTTGATACAACTCTTAGCGAAATACAGTATACAATATTTTTCTATACCGCAGGTTTTTCAATTGGCGCATTATTTTTTGGACCAATGTCAGATAGATTTGGTCGAAAACCTATTATCCTCATAAGTCTAGTTATTGCGGCTATTAGCGCTTTATTTACTACATTTTCTACATCTCTTACAATACTATTTTTTGCTAGATTAGTTCAGGGAATTGCACTAGCAGGTGTTGGTTCAACAATGCGAGCGGTAACTAAAGATATTTGTCCAGATAAAGAAAGCATGGCTACATTTGGCGCTATATTAGGTATTGCAATACCAATTGCAAATGCTGTAGCCCCAATAATTGGTGGATACATAGAATCATATTTAAATTGGCGAGTAAGTTTTGGGGTTGTGTTAATTTACACCATTGTTTTTTTATTATATGCATATTTCAAACTACCAGAAACTAATCATGAACGCCTAGAAAGCAGCATTAAAAATTTATTGCATGATTATAAAGACGTAATTACCAACAAGGTCTTCTTCAGATATAATGCAATTACAGCATTTGCCCTTTGTTCATTATATGCATATCTAACAATTTCACCAAAAATACTTCAAGTTAAGGTTGGTTTAACCCCAGAGCAATTTGGATATTCTAATCTACTCGTGTCAATATCATTAATTCTATCTAGCTATATTAATAGTAAGCTACTACCGACTCATGGAATTGATAATATGTTAAGATTTGGTGCAAAAATGTTAGGTGTTTCCGGAGTTATATTTTTAATAATTGGAATTTTCTCATGGTATAACTTGTATATTATTCTATTTGCACTTTTCATTTTGGTATTTGGATGTGGATTTATTTTCCCAACTGCTAGTGCTGGAGGATTAAGTTTATTTGCAACTCGTGCTGGTACTGCGGGTGCCATATATGGTTGCATTCAAATGTTAGGAGGATCAGCTGGTAGCGCATTCATTACGCTTATTACACGAGAGCATTTTGATCCTTTAATTGGGCTTGGTCTTTTTATTATAATACAATCATTAATTGGCACAATATTAGGCAGTCAACTAATAAAGTTAAATAACTCACATTCAATGTAGAGCATCGCTACCAATGTAATTAGAAACTTTGAACTTAGGATGAAGTCCTTTAAAGATAATTGTCTCAGGTTTGCTATTACCACAATTTCTCACTGAATTTTGCCATGCATTGTACTTTACATCCACAGTACCATTTGAATTAAGTTTGATAATTACAAATGCATCCATAGGGATAGTATCACCACAAAGTAAGCAGTTTGTATTAGCATCATTTTTTAATTCACTAGAGAGCTTTTTAAACGTTTTTATATTAGACTTATCAGATTTAAACTTATTAAGAATTTTTTGAATATATGTAGTCTTAATTAATTTTGTAACTAACTCTTGCTCATCAAATAATTTAGCTATATTTAAATTTTTACCAGAAGTATCTGTGCAAAAATACATTTCCCCCTTATTTTGAGCTGCACTACCTTGATATAAATTATCATATGTATAACTATAGCAAGCAAATTTATTATTAATGATTGAATATAACTGGTATTTGGTTGCGTCACTAAATGAATCATCTGGTAAATAATCTCTTAAAGATTTAGCATAATCATAAATAACATTTTTATTTATCGATAAATAATTCCACCCATAAATAATTGACTCATTTTCGGCTAATGGTTTCTGAAAATTTTGTGACAAATATTTTTCAAAACCTTTTGGAGAAATAATACAGAAATCTTTGTTTACACCTAGCTTATCAGAAACTTTATACTGTCCAGAGATATAATCTATTTGCACCATGCCAGATTCAAATGTTGAGTTTAACTTATTAAGACATTCAGAGGCATTTACAAAATCAAGTTTACACAAACACAAAAATAAAAAATTACAACTAACTCTATATTTCATAATTAAACTTTATAAAATAAGTACACGACATAAAATAATATCTATACTCTAAAAATTTGAGCTATATACAAAATATAAAGTATACACCTCAAAACAATTAGTACACAAGCTAATAAAGAACTCGAGACTTTATAGTGCCATCTATTTTCTTTAATGCATATTTACACTTTGTGTAGAATCTCTACCATTGATATAGTTTATCATACGACGAGCTACAAATTCACCAATATTTAATTGTACTTCTTAAGCGCCACCAAGGTAAGGTGTTAAAATCACATTATCAAAACCACGCAATGGTCTGACAAGCTCTTCTTGATTATTTTTTGGCTCTTAAGAAAACATATCAACTACAACACCTAAGATTTTAACATTTATTCCTACTCAAAAATAAACTACTGACCTCCACGGACAGGGACTAGCGACACAGCACTCATGCTGATTGAATTCCTGCTAACATACATAAATCTAGTACTTAGAACCCATTGATTACTTGCATCATATGGTGTTGATGACCAATAGCTAGTAATTACTGGATTGGAACCAGTTGCTTGAACATTAGTAAAGCCATTCGCCTCAAGCCAAATCTCGGTATTACGATAAGCATAATTTGTTCCAACACTCATTAATTCAACAATAGTTGGCATACGCCAATCAGAGTATCCACAGAGTAAATTATCAGCCGATTCATTGAGTTTTATTATGTACGATTTAGCATTACTATAAGTTACTGCATTAAGGGCTGGGTTGCTAGAAGTAAATATTATAGGATTTCTGTTAAAGCCAATCGTCCAATTTTTCGCCCACATCAATCCAGTTAGATTATCAGTAATACAGTTTGATTCAGTACCAGTACCTACAGCAAAGCGTGGTGTTGGCCATGTTTTACCAACTCCCGCTGACTCATCTGTACCAGCTTGAGTTTTGGCAATATACGCCATATTTGCATGGCTATCTCCTGCATTGCCGCGTACCGGCCAGATATAGCCATCATCTGTGCGAACTCTAGAAGTTCCAAGCCCAGTACTAAAATTAATCATAAAATTATTATCTGATGAAGAGGTTAAATCCCTGATTGTAGATGACCAATAACGATCTGCTTGTACATTAGCAAACCCTTGAGATATTAACCATGTTGACAAATTAGTATTCTCGCCATAATTCACTAAGCTAATTAGCTCGTTCACACTAGGTGCTCGCCAATCGCTATATCCACACAAATTATAAGCAATATTCCCTGAAGCTGTATTCATAGATTCTACGCTTTCTGCTGCATTGGCAAATGGCATACTTTCACCGAATAAGTTGGCATTCTTTGCCCACATTAGACCAGTCAAATTATCAACTACACAATCTCCACCCACTGTAAAGCGCGGATTTTTAGCTCCGCCAACTCCCCAAGTAATTCCATTATTACTTTCGCTACCAGAACCTTCAAGCGGAGCAGGTAGATAAATATACGGTGTAGTAATTTTATAATTAATTGCATTATTAGTTACACCGCTACCAGTTATAATTGCGTTACCTGTTGCTGATAAGCTAATCGCTGTATTTGCTGGAATAAATGGATCATAGTTAGCAATTCCAACCGTGCTTGTATCAAACCCAGTATACCAAGGTATAATCGTAAATGTGCAACTTTCCGAACTACTTAGTGCACATGGGCTTGGATTTGATATTATTGTTCCTGCTACGCTCGCCAACGTTGCACTAAGCGTTGAACTACCAGCATTAATACTTGCAGTAAATGTAATTGGGATTAGCCCCATCATGCTTTCTGAATTATTTCCCTCAAGACTACTAATCGTAATAATTGGTTGTATAGCAGTGTATCCCACTCCTGTAACTCGTTCATAAATCTTTGCACCAGAGCTATTAATATATCCGCCTCTAATTTTTAAGAGCATGTTTCTATTATCCTCTACTACAGAGTCCTGTAATTTGATGGCATAAGTACATGTTCCATTAATTGGTAAATCTGAGCCGGTATTGTTATTATTGCTATCTACACAGTTAAGGGTTGGAGTGTTCACGATGCTTGCACTACCACCGTCAACATTAGCTGCTGTTGGAATACTCATATTGCTAAGATTATAACCACCAATATTTACTGCAGTAATCGTGATTAATTCTGAGCTTTCTCCAGTTGCAAAGCTTACATTATTCGGAGTAGCATACATTTGTAGTAGCGCAGCTCCTTTACCATTGTACCAAGTTACATTCTGCGTTAGATTTGTACTATCATAAGGAATAGTAATAGTTCCAGTATTATCGGCTTGTGGTACAGTGAAATAAACAATACAGCTTGATAATGAGGTAAGTATTGAGCTATTTATACAGGCATTAGCTCCTGTTTGTAAAATAGTCACCCCATTAGCCCCAATGATTGTGCCTAGTGTTGCACTTTCATTACCTGCATTATAAACAAGCATTTGTCCCGAAGTAGCTTGTACTGTATTAAGCAGTGGCACGTCTCCTGAAGTAAGTATAGCTCCATTG
>JAQUVM010000016.1 GCA_028693355.1 Burkholderiales bacterium | reverse complement strand
CGTTCGATAAAACGAGCAAATAATTTCAGGAAAGAAATAAAAAAATTAAATAAGGCAAATAGTGGTTGGTATTTTGATATTTGGCAGCCAGATGTAGAGATTGAAGATCCTGAATGCTGGGAGCTTAAAAATAGTGATACATGGCATGGTTTTAAAAATCAAGATGATAATCATATTTATTTAGACCCAATTAAAGTTACAGTATTAACGCCAGGTATAACTAATAACCAGATTGATGACTTCGGAATTCCAGCAAATATCATAGCCATGTATCTTGATGAACATGGGGTGATTGTTGAGAAAACTGGCCCATATACTTTACTATTTTTGTTTAGTATCGGAATAAACCGCCCAAAATCTATGAAGCTCATTACTATCTTAAATAATTTCAAAATAGCTTTTGATAAAAATCAATATGTTAAAGACATAATTCCTAGCTTATATAATCAGCATCCAGAGTTTTATAAAAATATGCGTATTCAAGATCTGGCATGTAAAGTTCATAGCTTAATGAAAAAATATAGATTAACAGACATGATGTATAAAGCTTTCGACTGTTTACCTGAAGTTGAAATGACTCCACATCAAGCATTCCAACGCTTGATAAAAGGTAAAACAAAGTTAATTAAGCTAGATGAATTAGAAGGAAATATTAGTGCTGTTATGATACTGCCATACCCACCTGGAGTGCCACTTATTATGCCCGGTGAAAAAATAACTAAAGAATCAAGAGCTGTTTTAGATTATCTAATTATGCTTGAAAAAATTGGACTTGAAGTACCTGGGTTTGAAACAGATATTCATGGTTTAGAAAAAGATGAAAATAACCAGTATATGATAAAAATCATAAACTAAAACATTGTAAATAAAAAATCTACTAAGGAATAACTAATGAGCTTAGAACATACAATAAAATATTTAAGTGACTATAAAGAGCCTAATTATTTAGTAAATCATGTAAATTTAACGTTTGAAATACTAACTGATAAAGTTATTGTTATAAATAGTGCAATATATACTAATCATAATACAGATATTAATTCATTAATCTTAAATGGATCTAGCAAATTACTTAGCTTAAAATTAAATAATAAGACGATAGAATATAAACTACATAATGATGAGCTAACTCTAGATAACTTACCAAGTGAATTCGAGTTAGAAGTAATAACAGAAGTAGATGCATTTAATAATAAAAGTTGCATGGGTTTATATGCATCTAATGGAAGTTTATTTACACAAAATGAACCGGAAGGGTTTCGTAAAATTACATACTACCAAGATAGACCTGATGTTATGGCAACTTTCACCACAACAATCATTGCAGATATTAATGTTTATCCAATTATGCTATCGAATGGTAATAAAATTTCAGAAGAAATCTTAGCTAATAATTTACATAAAACAGTATGGGAAGATCCATTTAAAAAACCTAGCTACTTATTTGCCTTAGTTGCAGGTAAATTTGAAGTATTACAAGAATACTATACTACAAAATCAGGTCATAAAGTCTTGCTAGAAGTATATAGCGATAAGAGCTCTATTAATCAATGCCAACATTGTATAGACTCATTAAGACGCGCTATGGAATGGGATGAGAATCGCTTTGATTTAGAATACGATCTAGAGCGATATATGATTGTTGCTAGTAATGATTTTAATATGGGGGCGATGGAAAATAAAGGCTTGAATATTTTTAATACCAAATATGTTTTAGCTGATAGTAAAACTGCAACCGATGTAGATTTCATTAATGTCGAAGCCGTAGTTGGCCATGAATACTTTCATAACTGGACAGGAAATCGTGTAACTTGTCGTGATTGGTTCCAGCTATCATTAAAAGAAGGTCTAACTGTATTTAGAGATCAAGAATTTACAGCCGACTTACATGCTCGTACAGTTAAGCGTATTCAAGATGTAAAGCTATTAAAACAAAATCAATTTCCAGAAGATGCATCATCATTAGCACATCCTATTCGCCCTAGCTCATACATGGAGATAAATAATTTTTATACAGTTACTATTTATGAAAAAGGTGCTGAAGTAGTACGTATGTATCAAACGATATTAGGTAAAGATGGTTTTAATAAAGGAATGAAACTATACTTTGAGCGCCATGATGGAACTGCAGCTACGTGTAATGATTTTTGTAATGCTATGGCAGATGCTAATAATACAGACTTAAGTCAATTTATGTTATGGTATTCGCAAGCAGGAACACCGTCTATAGATATAATAGATAGCTATGATTTAGCTACTCAAATATATCGTCTAGAATTGAGACAAAACCTACCAAGCACACCAGATACTAAAGATAAAAAAGAAGCTATGTTAATTCCTATTGAATTTGGTTTCTTAGATAATGCTGGACACGAATTAAATATTGAGATAGTTAGTGGTAACCTGATAAAGCCTGAACAAAATTATATTATGCTATTAGATCAAAAATGTAATATTTTTGAATTTAAGTTAACAGAAAAACCAACCCCATCATTTTTACGTAACTTCTCAGCTCCTGTAAATATTAATTATAACTATACTACAAAGCAAATAATTAATATAGCTATTAATGATAATAATTTATTCAACCGCTGGGAAGCAATACAGCATTTATATAAAGAGGCTATAAAAGGTATCTATTATGATGTCATTCCAAATGATTTAATTACTAACTTAATAACTGCCATTACTACTTCATTAAATGACGAAAATATTGCTCCAAGTATTAAGGCATTATTAGTTGGAATTCCAAGCTTTGCTGAAATTGTAGCAAACTATAAACCAGCAAACGCACATAACTTAGTTAATGCAATTAGCGAGCTAAAAAACACTATAGCAAATAGCTTAGAAAGCTTGTGGTTAAAAACATATCAAAATAATCAAACTACTAAATATAGCTTTATTGATGCGGGAAATCGCTCATTAAAAAATATTGCACTTTTATACTTAATGAATAGCAATAATTTTGCCTTATATCTTGATATAGTTGAAATGCAATATGATAATTCAGATAATATGACAGATAAAATTGGTGTATTATTTGCAATTAACGATATTTCTGATGATATTCGCTCAAAATTATTATCTGAGTTTGCTAGTAAATATAAAAATTATCCATTAGTTATGGATAAATGGTTTGCTCTACAAGCTCAAAGTCAGGTTAATAATACTGGAGAAATTGTTGAAAACTTAGTTAATAGTCCATATTATGATGCCAATAATCCTAATAAAATTTATTCACTAATCAGAACCTTTGCATGCAACCAAAAAATGTTTAACACTAAATTTGGCTATGAATGGATTGCAAATGAAATTATTCGAATTAGCAAGTTTAATCCAAATGTAGCAGGAAGAGTAGCTAGTTGCTTTAGTATTATAAATAGTTTGGATGATACTTATAAATCTATTGCTAAGCCAGTTTTAGAAAAAATTATTGCATCTGAAAATATCTCTAGTGATGTCTATGAAATAGTTTCAAAAACCTTAACAGAGATATAAGTAAAATTTAAAGATTAGTTACAATATTTTGTGCAGTTTAATAATTTGAAAGAATAAAACATAGCAAAATATTGTAACTAAAGTCAATAAAACAATAGTTTCTCATGAATTAGATGATCACATTTTAAGGAAGTAGAAATTTAAAGTTAAAAACCTTGACGCAATATTATTTATGCCCCATGAACTCTTGCAGAGTAATAAACATTGAATAAATTTCAAAATTAACGTGATCAATTTCATCGGGCCCAACGAATGCTCTTGACTTTAATGAACTACTATTAACTTTAATATATTTTAAATTAAGTGAGCCTGATTTAACCATACCATTATAGGCATTTTCAGAATTTAAAGATGGAACCACAGAATCATTGCTTAATGATATAAGTGTAAGTGGGTTCATACTCTTCCAATGAGTAGCATCAGCGCTCTCTGCAACTTTCATTACGGGGTCATGATAATCACGAGTACTTAATAATGCAGTTACTCCATTATTAAATAGTCCATACATCTCTCCATATTTATTAGATATTCCCAATGCTGAAAAAAAGTAATTAAGCGCCATAATCATCTGATTTAAGTTAATCATTCTAACAGTATTAATTGAATAACTATACTGCTTATCAAAGTGAAAACAAATTGGATAACCATTAGTACATTCAAGATTAAAAAATCTTTTATTAAAAACAGTCTCAGGTTTAATACCCTCATAAGCAGCATAGGTTAACATTGTATTGGCAAACAATGCTGGCTTCAATAAAGTTCCCCACATGGTACTATTAATATTATATTCATTAGACTCTTGATTAATTTGATTAGCTAATAAAAATGGTATCATTACATGACTAACATCATAAGGACCAGAGGTTGCAACTGTCTGTTTTAACTTATATCCTAAACTATTAAGAGATTTATAAAAATTCTTATCTTGCTGGTATAAACGACTAAACCATACAGCATAAAGCGCACCTTCAGAAAACCCTGATACGTAGAGTGGAATATTTTTATAATCTAATCCTATATTTCTATCTTTAAAAATTCCTAAGCTGTGTTGTAATATACTTCTACCATCTTCAGCATTTAAAATTGGGTATAAAATATATGGATGCTCATTAATAAAATCATCACCAAGACCAATATAATCTGGAACTACTACTATATAACCATTGGCAGCATATACAGCTGCTAACATATCTGATTTAGTATCATCAAATTTTATTGATGGTACAGATATTTTATTAAAGACTGTTGGATGAAAATATAAAATTACACCTTTAGGTTTTTTATCTGCTGGAAAAATAATTAAACCCGATACATTATGAGTCTTATTTGAAAATATTGTTTGATAGCTTATTCTTTGGAATGAAATTAATCTATTATCAGGATTAATGCTTTTAGAAAAAATATTAGTTTTGGCATAGATCGGATTGGTTTGCATTTCATTATGGTTTTTCATAACATAATCACGCCCTATCCTTGACTGCTCTATATCAGCGTAACGAAGGTATAAATCACTTATTTTGGCAGGAGACTCAACTGCATTATTTTTTATCATCTGTATCATACTATGATCAAGTTTAGAGCTATAAGTAGGAAGTGCAAATACATTGCTTAAGTTCCCCAGCATTAAAAACATCAAAAACACATAGTAATTTTTTTTCATTGAGTATCAATAACGTCTAGCTAATATTATAATTATATGTCATATCATCAATACCATCAAAATAAACAAAACCTTTTTGACGTAATTGGTATTCTAAATCATTGAGCATTTGATTTGCTTCAATGTGATTATTACAACAAATACTAAGCTTCCGTTCAGATTTTCTACCAGAACCAGTCAATTTACAAAAAGACCATTCTCCTAGCAAATCCTCTTCTACCCAAAGAAGATAAAACTTCATATTTGTATTATGACGTAAGCAAATCATGTGTAAAATTCCAAAATATGATATATATAATGTAATTATACTACAATAAAAAAAGCACTGGTAAAAATCCAGCGCTTTTTCATAATAGTGCACAGTATAATATATCAAATATATTACGCTTCTGAAATTACACTAATGATAACTTTTGAGTGAACATCATGATGTAAAATAACATCAACTTCAAATTCACCTATAGTTTTTAATGGACCATTTGATAATGTAACTTCTGAGCGTTTAACTTCAACACCGCTAGCATTAATTGCTTCAGCAATATCCATAGAAGTAACAGAACCAAATAATTTGCCATCAACACCAGCTTTAGCATTAATAGTGAACGTAGCACCATTAATTTTTGCATGGCGTTGTTCTGCATTAGATAAGATATCTGATTGATTGCGTTCATATTCAGCACGACGAGACTCAAACTCTTCTAAATTAGCAGGAGTTGCACGTTTTGCTTTACCTTGAGGAATCAAAAAGTTACGAGCATAACCATTCTTAACTTCAACCACAGAACCTAAGCTACCTAAATTAGCTACACGCTCTAATAAAACTATTTTCATATTCTAAATTCCTTTACTCTAATTAGTGTTGATCGCAGAATGGCAATAAAGCTAAGTAACGAGCACGTTTGATAGCTTCAGCTAACATACGTTGGAATTTAGCAGATGTACCAGTAATACGTGATGGAATAATTTTTCCAGTTTCAGTGATGTAGTTTTTTAATAAATCTGCATCTTTATAATCGATTTCAGTGTAGCCTTCAGCTGTAAAACGACAGTATTTTCTTTTTCTTAAACCTTGACGTGACATTTTTATATCCTTTAATTCAATTTTGTAATTTTATCTGTATGTAAAATTAACTGTTTTTGTCTATTTACATGAATAAATCCACAAATCTCAACATAACTACCAACTATAATCTCATCAATAAATTCACCAATTTTTATACAAAACATCTCAAATGAGACTTGGCGAGAGATGTTATTCTCTTTTTGCATTGACTCGTGAACTAACACAAATCTAGTAATAGATACACCACTCGGAGTAATAAATTTTGGATAAATTTTCTTAATAAAACCTGTTAAGGTAGTAATATTAGTTTGTAGCATTTTTCATTAAATTAATGACTTGCTTTTCTCATCTTTCATGAAAATTGATGGTTCTATAACTGCTGTTTTTTTAGCAATTACAGAATTACGTAAAATAGCATCATTAAATTTAAACGCATGGCTTAATTCATCTAATACTACATTACCACATTCAATATTCATACAAACGTAGTGAGCTTTAGCTAATTTTTGAATAGGATAAGCTAAATGACGACGACCCCAGTCTTCTAAGCGGTGAATTTGACCACCATTATCAGCAATAATTTTTTTATAACGATCTACCATATTTACTACTTGTTCGCTTTGATCTGGATGAACAAGGAAAACTATTTCATAATGACGCATGAAAGCTCCTTACGGTTTAAAACATCTCTTGCCCATGCTTATGGCAAAGAGAAAGGTTAATCTTATGTACATTTTATACATAAAGCTAGTGATTATATCACAATACTATCGTATCAGATGAAAAATTCACCACAAATATAAATATTCGAATAGCTAAATGTTTAATGACATATAAATAGGGAATTAATGGCGGAGTGGACGGGACTCGAACCCGCGACCCCCTGCGTGACAGGCAGGTATTCTAACCAACTGAACTACCACTCCACGTGGTGGGCGCAACAGGATTCGAACCTATGACCCTCTGCTTGTAAGGCAGCTGCTCTACCAACTGAGCTATGCGCCCTTTGAGGCTTTAACGCCTTAAGGAAATGTATCTACAACAAAAAACTGGCGGAGTGGACGGGACTCGAACCCGCGACCCCCTGCGTGACAGGCAGGTATTCTAACCAACTGAACTACCACTCCACGTGGTGGGCGCAACAGGATTCGAACCTATGACCCTCTGCTTGTAAGGCAGATGCTCTACCAACTGAGCTATGCGCCCCTTAGCGTTTTACGCTGCGAGAACGGTATTATGCCATCAAATAGTTAATGTTTGCAACTTTTTTATTCAATTTACTTTGCATATAAGTCACTAAAATAAATAATTCCTTGATATACATTCAGTTTATCTAAATATTTTTTTTAATAAGTATGTAAATAATATCCAATAAAATAAAGGCTAGCAAAAATGCTAGCCTTTAACAACTTATATTGATTTAATAAAATCCAAAACCTCTTGTGCATGATTTGGCACAGATACCTTACGCCATTCTTTTATCAAATTTTTATCTTTATCAAATATAAACGTACTACGCTCAATACCACGTACAGGTTTTCCATACATAGTCTTATCTCTCATAACATTAAATAAACTACATACTGTTTCCTCAGGATCTGCTAATAATTGATGCTTCAGAGAGTGTTTTTTTTGAAAATTACAATGTGTAACATGTTTATCTCTAGAAATTCCAATAACTTCATAGCCAATCTTAGTAAACTCATCATACAATAAGCTAAAATCTTGATTTTCTACAGTACATCCAGGAGTATTATCACGTGGATAAAAAAATAACACCAATGGTTTATTTAACTCACTAAAAGTAAATTCACCACCACTAGTAATAGGCAATGTAAAATTTAATGACATGCTAAGAATCCTTTCAAATAAATTTTTCTTTTATAAATGTTAACTTATATAAAGCACTTTTATGACACAAAAAACCAGCTAGAGCAAAATATTGCAATTATGATTAAGGCAGGAGAAATCTCTTTAGTTTTACCAAGCAATATTTTTAAAATAGTATAAGACAAAATACCATATACCGCTCCAGCAGTAATCGAAAAACATAACGGCATCATTACAATTGTTAATGTGGCAGCAACTAAATTTTCAAAATCACCAATATCAATACGTTTGATATGAGAAAACATTAAGATACCAACCAACATTAAAATTGGAGATGTCGCAGAACTAGGTATAACTTCAACTAACGGGGATAAAAATATCAATGGAATACATAATAACGCTGTAACCAGAGATGCAATACCAGTTTTTGCACCGTGTTGAATAGCGGCAGAGCTTTCCACAAACACTACACCAGGAGAAACACCAATTAAACCAGAGGCAACACCCGCTACGCTATCTACAACCAAAGCTTTTTTTAAACATGTGCTTTTATCATCTGGGGTATCAAAATTAACTTGTGATAATAATCCAAGTGTTGTAGATGTCGCATCAAAAAAGTTGGTTATAAATAATGCTATGATTACGGGTAATAAGCTAAATTTTAATGCCCCAAGTATATCTACTTGTAAAAACAAGCTAAAATCAGGCATTGTTATATATCTTGTTGGCACTGATTGGGGATTTAGAAGCATATTCACTACCGTTACTATAAATATAGGTAATAAAAATGCATATGGCTTACGTTTTATAAATAAAACTACTGCTAAAATAAACCCAATAAAACAAAGTATTAATTGAGTACTTACATGCCCCATACCAATAATAGTACCCGTATTAGCTACAACTAGCCCTACATTCTTTGCACCAATTAAAAATAAAAATAACCCAATACCTATACTCAATGAAATTTGTATAGTTTCTGGAATTGCATGAACAATTATTTGACGAATTTTTGTTACTGATGTAATTAATAATAAAACACTAGAAATTAAAATAACGCCAAGAGCTATATTAATTGGCAGCTTATCATGGATAATAAGAGTATATGCAACAATAGCGTTTATACCCATACCAGGAGCAATAACAAAAGGTAACTTGACTATCAAACCTGCAATAATTGTCATAATTACAATTAGAACCACTGTACTGGTTACAACTGGTTCGATAGGAAATCCATGTCCATCAGCATTTAAAATTAATGGATTAACAATTACAATATATGCTATTGCCATAAAATTAATTAAGCCACCAATTACTTCTTGTGAGCAACTATAGTTTTTCACAATCCGTTTATTCACAAAGTAGTCAAGCATTTATGCATCCTTTTGACAAAATTTCATTACAATTTTTTCTAACATAGGGTTACAACTATCGGGTAATAATCCTTTTATAGCTAAATCTACTCTAGCAATTTCATCAAGAATACTTAATAATAAATTATAACTTAGTCTGTTATGTGCAAATTTCAAAGCATTAACCGCATCGCCCCAAACTCTTAAAGATGCAATTGCACTATCAATGTTTTGCCCATTTTTAACAGCATTCTTGATTTGAAGCAGTTTACGAATATCTTCTGAAATGAGCCAAATTAATAAAATAACATTCTCACTATCAATGCATACATTGCTAAAGATTTTCAGTGACCGATTAACATCCCCCATCAAATAAGCATTAGATAGTGCAAATACATTAAACTGTGCATTATCAGTTAATTGTTCCAGAGCATCCTCATAATTAATTTCATAATTTGCAGGGTAAAGAAACGTAAATTTATGCACTTCTTGACGTAGCTGCGTATAATTATTTTGATTTAAATTAAGCAAGAGCTCTAAAGCAGATTCTTGAATGGTAATACCACTAGCCTTTAGCATATGGTTTATCCAGACACGACTTTCAGAACTATCTCCAGAAAGAATCAAGATATCATCAAAAGCGCCAACCCATCCACTAGCTAAATCTTTTTTGTCTAATTTATCACATTGTAAAAGTAAACGATTTTCAGAATTTACTAACTTGATTAACTCCAATAACTGCTTTGATTGCTCAATAGTTGGTTTTGTTTTAAATCTTACAATTACTAAGTTTGAATCGCCAAACAAAGATGAACTTAAAAATATCTCTTTCACAACATCAAAAGAAAAATACCTATCTGCTAAGAAGGTATCTTTTTTTACATCGATGAGTGATGATGCAATATAGTCCTCAATATAATTAGCAAGAGAACCGTACTCCTCTCCAAAGGAAATAACAAAGCTATTTAGATGTTCAATATTTGCCTGAAAAAATTTATTTAGATTCAACATCACTAGAACCCATATATGGACGACTATAAACTATACGACGAATAATAATTCTAACAACATTATCATGCAACTCATCCATAGTTGTTTGTTCTTCTTGTGAAGCTGACAATATCAAACTATTATTATAATTAATCGTATTACTACTTTTAGCTATAATGTCTGGCATCTCCTGGATTCCAGATTTATTATAAACCCGAGCAGTAACTTCGTATGTTAATTTTAATCCAGAAATTTGCCCAACAGCATTAAAATTACTATTCTCTGTATTAGTACGCTCATCACTCACTGTAATAATAGCTTCAGCACTTTCTCGATTAGTCACAATTGAGGCTAAATTTTGATTAACGATTGTTTCCTTTAAAAATGGACAAACTGCATTAACATTGCAATCTAAGTAAACATTTTTGTATGGAAAATGATAATCTCCATCGACCCCTCGTAAATTAAATCCACACGCAGTTAAAGATAATGCCCATATAGTTATTAGTATTTTATTTAGTTTCATTATCATCCTTTATTATGCGACGCCTAGTCACAACTTTTTTTACTGTGGCTGGTTTATTTATTTGACTTTCTATCGTATTAGAACTTAAGCTTGAATTTTCAGTATTAGAAACTTGCAAATGTTTTCTTAAATTAGGAATCTTCTGTCCCAATTTATTCATCAAAAAATCTTGAGCAGATATTTTTTTTCCAGACACCTGAACTTTATTGTAACTTCCATCACTATTCATAATCCATGAATTAGTATTATCTTGCAAATAAACTTTTAACCCTTCATCCATAACCCTACGTTTAATTCTTGGATTTAAAATTGGTACACACGTTTCAACTCGCTTAAAGAAATTACGCTTCATCCAGTCTGCTGATGCAATAAATACATCTTCATGCCCTGAATTATAAAAATAAAATATACGATGATGTTCCAAAAATCTACCTATTACTGATTTTACAGTTATATTATCCGAAATACCAGCTAATTGAGGCTTTAATGCACAAGCACCACGCACAATTAATGTAATCTTAACTCCAGCTTCTGATGCTCTATATAATGCACGAATTACTTGATTTTCAACCAGTGAATTCATCTTAGCTATAATCTCAGCTTTTTGACCACTTAAAGCATTAAATGTTTCACGTTCAATTGACTTCATTACCATATCATGTAAAGAAAATGGTGATTGAAATAATGTATTTAAAACACCAGATTTCCCAACTCCTGTAATCTGGCTAAATATATTATCAACATCACCAGCAATTTTATTGTCCGTAGTTAAAAGCCCAAAATCAGTATAAATCTTTGCTGTTGTTTGGTGATAGTTTCCAGTTCCTAAATGTATATAATGACGTAAATGTTCACCCTCTTTACGAATAATCGTTAAAATTTTCGCATGAACTTTATAGCCCATTACACCATAAACAACATGCGCACCAGCTTCTTCTAATTGAGACGCCAATGCAACATTAGCTTCTTCATCAAACCGAGCAAATAATTCAATCGATGCAACCACTTGTTTACCAGCTCTGGCAGCTTTTATTAAATTTTGTACTAATTCTGAGTCATTACCAGTTCTATAAACAGTCATTTTGACGGCTAATACATCAGGGTCTTCCGCAGCTCTCCGAGTTAATTCAACCACAGGATCAAAACTTTGATACGGTGTATGTAATAAAATATCGCCAGTAGACATTGCTTTAAAGATATCTGGCTCATTTTGTAAAGCAGCAGGCAACCCAGGTATAAAAACTTTAAACTTTAAACTATCATTGTCTACCATATTGGCAATATCTGAAAGTCTAGATAAATTAACTGGACCATTTACACTGTATAAATCGCTTTCAGATAAATTAAATTGCTTTAATAAAATATCAGCAAACTTAGTCGGAGGAGTACCACCCGAAATATCTAATTCAAGCCTAGAACATTCCGCATATTTACGATTTTGTAACTCAACTTTTAAAGCAGTTCGTAAATTTTTCATGTCTGCCTTAACACTTAAATCTGCTGCACGCGTTACACGAAATGGGTAACAACCCTTAACTGTCATGCCATAAAAAAATTCATTTACATGTAATTTAATGATATCTTGTAATAAAACAAAACTATTAATACTTGGTGCAATATCAAGAGGCAAACGAATAACTCGCTCTAAAATACGAGGCGCTTTAACGATTGCAATCTTTGATTCGCGCCCAAACTGGTCTTTACCATCTAGCTCTACAGCAAAATGTAAACTTTTGTTTGGCACACGAGGAAATGGATGTGATGGATCAATACCAATAGGAGTTAAAACTGGTTTTAAATCATTAATAAAGTAGTTATATGCCCAACGATTTTGCTCTCTTGTCCATTTATCGGCTGGAATAACATTGATATTTTCAGCTGCTAAATCAGGTAACATTTTATCGTGATAAATTGAGTAAATATCATTATATAATTTGTTTACTTCTTTTTTTACAAGTTCTAAAGCCTCTGTTACTATCAAACCATCAGACAATACCTTACCAGGGCTTTCTTTAGACCACTTTAATAAGCGAGCAACTCTAACTTCAAATAGTTCATCACAGTTTTTAGTAACAATACAAAGATAGCGTAATCTCTCTAAAAGAGGTACACTATTATCTAGAACTTGTGCCAACACCCTGCGATAAAACTGAATTAATCCTAACTCGCGGTTATATATAACATCCCTATCATTTAAGATATTTGCTACCATAATTTTATTTTTCTTTTACATATAAATCATTTTAACTATTGGTATAGATTTTAACACACTCAAATTACACAACAATACCTAAATCCGCTATAATCACCCTTTAATTAAATTTTAAGGTTATTCGTAATGTTTTACGTCGTTGAACGATCAATAGTGGTATTAAAACCTAAGCAACCATTTTTAGAATGGATAAATTTAAGTCTTGCAACTAGCAACGAAACAATTTTAGATTTAGCTAGCATTCGTATTGATTGTAATTCATATTTAATCCCTGAGGTTAATGAAATTGAAGATGGGGTTGCATATGTTGACGAATTTTTTGAATCATTATTTCAGCTAGAATTAGCATCTTGGACAGAAGATCAAACTTTATGGCCACAAGAGCTTACTTTAAAAATGTTTTGGGAGTGGTTTGATGTAGAAATCTCACCAACATTAATTGATATAGCTGGTGATGACACTGATGATGAATCAAAATTAGAATCAAATAATCAAGATACTATACACTAAATATTATGCATGATGATGTCTGTGAAGTAAATAATAAAAACTCAAAAATCGCAATTTTTATATTAATTACGTCATTAGCTATTATTATTTCTTTACTACAATATAGTAATTTTCATTCTATTGTAAAACTTGCTTCGTTGACGATTACATCACTATATGTTTTTTATATTTTCTTTCAGTATAATTCCAGTTATACCTCAAGGTATGAAATTTTATTTGAATTAAAAAATCTGATAGTTTGGAATAATCATACTCCTCAATTAATGACAATTATAAAATGGTATACAATCGGTAATATTTGCGCAATAATAAAAGCAAGAAACAAAAATATGAATAAAACATTAATTATCTTTAAAGATAGTTGTCCTAATAATGCATTTAAACAAATAATGAAGCGGATTAAATGGTCACCGATACAGAGTTCTTAATAAAAAAATTATTAACAGCTGATAATTTCATAGATGACGATACTAATTTAAAACAAATAATTGAGACATTATCCATCTACCCCAAATATCCTATAATTTTAATTGGTGGTACAAATGGAAAAGGTTCAACATGTGCTTATTTAACAACTATCTTAACAAATGCTGGTTATAAAGTTGGAACATTTACATCGCCACATATCTTTGAGTATAATGAACGTATAAAAATTAATAATATGCCCATTGATAATCAATCACTGGGGAACGCCTTAGCAAAAATAATGAATCACAGCAATAGTAATCTAGGGATGTTTAAAACATTTACTTTAGCTAGTCATATCATTTTTCAAGAACATAATATTGATATCGCTATAATTGAAGTAGGATTAGGTGGTAAAAAAGACCCAACTAATTTATTTGAACCTACTCTGTCAGCAATTACAGGCGTGGATTATGATCATTGTAATATTTTAGGTAATACTTTAGATGAAATTGGTTTAGAAAAAGCTGGTATTTATCGAACTAATAAACCCGCGATATATGGTAGTAAAAATCCACCAAATACAGTTATTGAACATATAAAGTCAGTCAATGCTACACCATATTTAATAGATCAAGACTTTAATTATAAAGAACATGAATTTTGTTGGGATTTTATGTCTCCACTGCGTAATCTATATAGCTTACCATTTCCAAGTATGCGTGGTAAAGAACAAGTTATTAATGCAAGTATAGCTATAATTATTCTAACTTTAATCCGAAATGAATTTCCTGTAAGCATCTCTCAAATTAAAAATGGGCTCTTGCAAACATCATTAATAGGTAGGTTTCAAGTAATGCCAGGAACCCCACAGGTTATTTTTGATACGGCGCATAATCCACAAGCTGTTGATGTGATGCATCGTAACATGCTAAAATTACACTTTGCACGGCGTAATTTTGCTGTGTTTGGTATCGCTCAAGACAAAAATTGGCAATCTATAATAAAACAGCACGCAAAAAATTTTGATTTGTGGTTTTTATCGCCAATAAAATCAGATCGTAGCGCAGACCCAAAAGATATTCAAAAATTATTAATAGAATTAAATGTTAATCAAAATAATATTTTTATAAATACATGTGTAATGGATAGCTTTAGTAAAGCTTACCAGCAACTAAAATCGGATGATAGGCTAGTATGTTTTGGCTCTTTCCTCATAATTGAAGAAGCATATCAATCATTTCAAGGAATAAGAAAGTAATGCGTCCTAATTTTAATCATAATCAACAAAAAAATTCACAGCAAATACAAATGCATATAGCTCAAAAAGCTAAATCTCGGAATCGTGTAATTGGTAGCGAAGTAATATTGCTATGTACCCTTGCTATTTTATTAAATGTGACATCAAATGTTAAACAAATTAATATAAACCCAAGCGTTGTAGAAATAAAAAACTCTGCGATTGCTAGTGAAGTTGTATCATCTGAACCAATTGCTATAGTAAGCCAAAACAGTAGTGATATTGTTGCTGACAATGATAACTCAGTAATGGAAAACACTAATATTCCGCAAACAGTTGCACCGACAACTGTAAATAATACTCAACAGGCGGAAGCCAATGATGGATTTAAGGCAGGAGTTGTAAGTAAAACTACTAAATCAAGCAATAAGGTAGTTGCAGAAACCAATACAATTGATGTAACAGAGAAGCCAAATAAAGTAAAACCTGCACCAATAGTTGCTCCAGTTAAAGCAGTTGAAGCAATAAAACAAGCACCTAAACCTGCACCAACATCTAAAAAAGCAGTAAACCCAGAAGATATTTTAGATGGTATTGCGGATGGATTATCACCACAGCCACAAAAACAAAATAAACAAAAAGATAACCCAGTACAAAAAGGTAAATCATATATACAGTTTGCAGCATTAAGTTCTGAAGATAATGCAAATAAATTAAAACAAGATTTAGCAGCTCAAGGTGTAAATACAGTAATCCAGCAGATACAAACACCAAAAGGAACTTTATATAGATTAAGAGCTGGCCCTTTTAGTTCTGATGTAGCACAAAGTAAATTACAACAGATAAAATCAAATGGATATTCTGGAATGATTACAGGAAATTAGCGTGAGCACTTTGCAGCTAACTAATTATGATGTATTTTTCTTAATTATTATTGGTGGTTCTACAATTTTAGCTGCCATAAAAGGCGGTGTAGCCCAGCTTTTATCTACAAGTATTTGGTTTATAGCTTTATTTGTTACAAAAAACTATAATTCTAAAATAGAAGAGTATATTCCAAGCGTAATAAATAATGAGATGCTAAGAACATTAGTAACTTATATCATTGCTTTTTTATTAGTTGCTGTATTTATCACTATTATAAAAGTAATATTCCATAGCGTAATAAAAAGTTTTGGTTTATCAGGTTTAAATATTGCTATTGGTGGGTTATTTGGGTTTATTCGTGGCGCTATAATATGCTCAATAATAATCATTATTATTGAAATGTTCGGCATGGATAAAGAACACTCTTGGAATAATGCGTTAATTAGTCCTATAATAAGACCAATAGTAAGTACGTTAATTAGCAACGTTGATAGTATAAAAGACATCGGGGCTTCGGTAAAATTATAATGATAAAAATATTTTTTGGTGGAACTTTTGATCCTATACATAATGGGCACATTAAACTAGCCTTACATATTAATAAAATACTAAATGCAAAAGTTAGTTTAATGCCAAATTCAGGTACACCTAACTATAAGCCAAAACCAATTGCAAATGAAAACGAACGTCTGGCTATGCTGAAAATAATCGCAGATAAATACAGTAAGCAGATTGATATTGAGTTAAATGAAATCGAACAAAAAATATTTAGCCCATCTGTAGATACTTTAAAAAGATTAAGAAGTAAATATGGAAATAGCACTCCATTTTGGTTTATTATTGGTGGAGACTCATTGATTAATCTAAGCTCGTGGGATAATTGGGAAGAATTATTTAATTTAACTAATTTTATTGTAGCTATGAGGCCTAAATATCAAATATCAGATGCATCAATCTCCTTACAAAATGAAATAAACTCTAGGTTATGTAATAAAATATCTTCACAAGCTTATGGGCAAATTTACTTAACTAACTTTTCGCCTATTGATATTTCTTCAACAAAAATTAGAAGTAATATCGTAGCAGGTAATGTAAACTCCCTAGTTGACCGTGATGTTTACCAATATATAATGAATAATAATTTATACATAAAAAAATAATTTAAAAATAAACTCTCAGTATTTTAATTGGACTATAAATACTGTAAAAATATGGTAAAGTGTATATTACATATAACTAAGTTCAGATTAAAATGTACAATGTAATGAGTGACAATATCTATAAATATAGATTAGAATCAAATCAAGCAATACAGTTTATAGTGAATTAGTTATAATCAATATTTTAGGTTGTAATAGTGTCCTTAATAGAAAGAAAAATATGTTAACAATAGATCAAATAACAAAAGTTGCAGTAAATGCATTAGAAGATATAAAAGGTGATAATATAAAAGTAATTGATACAGTGGGATTATCACCATTATTTAGCAAAATGATCGTATGTACAGGAAGCTCTAACCGTCAAGTAAAATCTTTGGCAAACAATGTTAGAGAAGAATTTAAAGCCAATAATATAAATATAGTAGGCGTTGAAGGCGAAGCTGGTGGTGAATGGGTGTTAGTTGATTCTGGTGATGTGGTTGTGCATGTAATGCTTCCACAAGTTAGGACATATTATGATTTAGAAAGCTTATGGAATGGTATACGACCTGAATAATGACCAACTTGAATTATTTACCAGTGATTCAACTATAGAAGATACTCTAGTTATGACAAATGAATCTATTGCTCACCATGGAATTGCACTAGAGATATTTGGAAAAGGTATTGTTATAATTGGCAAAAGCGGCGTAGGTAAAAGCGAGATTGGCTTAGAACTAATCGATAGAGGACATCGTTTAATTTGCGATGACCTGGTTGAGGGAACTAAATTTGGTAATGAAATAATTTTAAGCTCGCCACAAGAATTTGGACTTGGATTTATGGAAGTTCGAGGAATAGGATTTGTTAACGCAAAGCATTTATTTGGAAAAGATATTCTTTGTAAGAATTTACCTCTTTTTCTGGTCATAAAACTAGTTGATAACGATATGCTTGATATTATTAATCAAGATAGATTAAAACAATTGGTAGAAGAAATTAGCGTGCTAGGAAAAAAATTTCCAATGTATTTATTACCTATAGGAGCAAATCGTAATTTACCGATTTTAGTAGAGTTAATTGTGAAATATGCTACCGCTAAATCAGATGGTTATGATTCGCATGAAGCATTTATTAATGGTCAGTCTAACTTTATTCAAGGTTCCTCAGAATGAAAATAATTTTGGTTAGCGGTGTTTCTGGTGCAGGTAAATCAACTGCACTAAGGATTTTAGAAGATAATAATTATTATTGCGTAGATAATATTCCGTTAATAATGTTAGAGCAGCTCATTTTATTATATACCGAATTTAATTATAATAAAATTGCAATTGGTATTGATACAAAAACTAGCCCTTTATTGCGACATCTACCAAAAGTACTAAAAGTTTTAAAAAACAATGGAATTAATTTAAAACTTTTGTATCTGGATGCTAATGATCATTGCTTAGTAACTAGACTTTCTGAAACAAGGCGCAGACATCCCCTAACAAATGAGACAAGAACAATTGAGGAAAGTATTGAATTTGAACGTAATAATTTAAGTGAAATTGCACATTTATCTCATCGCATAGATACTAGTGACTTATCTGCTAATGCATTACGAAAATTGGTAAAAGATTTTGTTGAAGCCGACTCTAAACAAATGAACATCATTGTACAATCATTTGGTTTTAAATATGGTCTTCCAAGTGATTCAGACTTTGTTTTTGACGTTAGATGTTTACCTAATCCACACTACTCTAAAGATATAAAAGATTTTAATGGTACACAAGAACCAATTATTAATTTTTTAGAAAAAGAACCGCAAGTTATACAAATGAAAAATGATATATATAATATGATAAGTGGATGGTTTGATAATTTTAGTAATGATAATCGCAACTATTTAACAATCGGAATTGGTTGTACTGGTGGAAAGCATCGCTCAGTGTATTTAGCAGAGAGCATTAGTAAAATGATCCGTGATAAATTTCCATATACAGTTATAACTCGCCATCGTCAAATGATAATTAATGATAATAAATAACAAGATATCATAAAAATAAAACTAGTCGTAATATTTAAATTATGAACAAAATAAACTCATAGAAAATGCATCTTAATCTATTTATTTTATATAAGAAGCATTTTAAAAGTTTAATAACCTCATAATTTAAATAAAAAGAATACAGAAAGACAAAGAAGTATATGGCACATACTGTTTTAGCACGTAAATGGCGCCCAAAAAAATTTAAAGATTTGGTTGGTCAAAATAATGCTGTAACTATTTTACAAAATATCATTGCAAAGCAACGATTGCATCACGCTTATTTACTAACAGGTACTCGTGGGGTTGGTAAGACAACTATCGCTAGAATTATTGCAAAAGCACTTAATTGCCTATCGCCAGAAAATAATGAACCATGTGGAACTTGCGACAACTGTAAAGAAATAGATATAGGACGATTTGTTGATGTTATTGAAATAGATGCAGCATCAAATACTGGAGTAGACAATATACGTGAAGTTTTAGAAAACTCTCAATATGCCCCAACTAGTGGCCAGTATAAAATTTATATTATTGATGAAGTACATATGCTTTCTAAGTCTGCATTTAATGCAATGCTAAAAACATTAGAAGAGCCTCCTACACATGTTGTTTTCATTTTAGCAACTACGGATCCACAAAAAGTTCCCATTACTGTACTGTCTCGTTGTTTACAACTTAAATTACGTAATTTATCTGCACAAGAGATTGAAGCTCATTTAGCAAATATTTTAACCAAAGAACAACAATTATTTGAATTAAACGCATTAGAAAAACTTGCTATTGCTGCTAATGGTAGTATGCGTGATGCTCTATCACTCACAGACCAAGCAATTGCCTTTTCAAGTAGTAGCATTGATTTAACAACTGTACAACAAATGCTTGGAATCAGTGATGACAGTAGTATATTTACCATATTTGATGCAATTATCAATAAAAATAGTAATTTAATTGTAAATACGTGCCAACGATTGAGCTCTGAAGGAGCAAATTTAGAAAGTATTTTAGAGCAAATTAGTGAAACATTATTCAAAATTAGTATTGCGCAACTAAGCACTCAAAATACGTCTGAGAATATTCAAGAATTAGCTAGTAAAATATCCCTGCAAGACTGCCAGTTATATTTTGAAATTAGTAATCTAGGCTTAGAACAAATACGTAAGTCAAATCAAAAATACCCTATTTTCACTATGACATTACTTCGCATGGTTGCTTTTACCATTGGTAGTGATAAAGAAAAAGAAATTGTAATTCAATCTAACAATGCTAAAACATCTATTCAAACCAATCAGATAGATTTAAAACCTAAAATAATAGAAACTACAGAAATAATAATTGAAGCTACGCCTATTACAGAAAAAGTAATCATTGAAGAAAAAAATAAAGTAACTTCCGCCCCACAGCAAAAAGCAAGTGATAATCCTCCTTGGGAAGAAAGCATCACATCAGATGAAGAACTGGTAGAAGAAAATGCCACATCTAAAGATAATGAAGACAACTTACCCTCTGAGGATAAGCATTTTTCTTCTTGGATAGATTTTGTAAGTGAGCTAGATTTTAGTGCCATTCCAAGCAGTATAGGTATGGTAATGAATAATGCAACTCAACACAATAATATTCGTGATAATGAAATTCAACTAAATATTAATTCCGTATACCAAAACTCTATAAATGCAGAAACTGTAGATTTCATTGAAAAGATCTTGTTTAGCACATACCAGCAAGACTTTGATATCAGTTTCAACTTTGTAGAGGAGCAAATAAAGGATTCTTTAAAAGAAGTTCAAAAAACAAAAATTGAACAAAAACAGATAGAAGCAGTAAATAGTATAAACAATGATGAAATAATTCAGGATATGTTAAATAATTTTTCTGCTAAAATAACCCCTAACTCAATACAAGTAATATAATTAAAGGAACTAAAATGTTTGATAAAAATCAATTGGCTGGCTTAATGAAAAAAGCTCAAGAAATGCAAAAGAACATGGAAAAAGCTCAAGAAGAAATCGCAAAACTAGAAGTAGAAGGCGAATCTGGAGCTGGTATGGTAAAAGTAATCATGACTGGTAAACACGATATAAAAAAAGTTATGATTGATGAATCTGTAATGGACGACAAAGAAATGTTAGAAGACCTAATAGCTGCGGCTATTAATGATGCAAACCGTAAAATTGAAGATCAAAGCCAATCAAAAATGGGATCTGCTACATCTGGTATGCCATCAATGCCAGGTGGATTTAAATTTCCATTTTAATCTATCATAATCTTTCAATTTTATCATTGTAGCACCTCAAAAAATACTATTAACGTACAAATATATGTACGTTATCTTGTATTTTTTATCTGTACTACTTGCCACTAATTGAAATATCTTGAGATTATCTATATAAATATAGTATAATGGAGACCTCAAACAATGGTGGGTCTCCTTGCATTGCTCCTCGCAAAATCTGGTCAGGTCGGGAACGAAGCAGCCATATGCGAAATAGCAAGTGCCAAGGTAAAGGCTCACCTCTCCCTCAAAAAATATACTCAACTTATATAAACATCCTAAATTTCATATTTTAAAATATCATAAATAAACACATAAGTTATATTCAATACTAAAAAATGATATAAAATATCCTATATCATTAACCTTAATTACGGAAACATAAATTAACATGAGAAAATTGTATTTACCACTAGTACTATCATTTGGAATAACAGCTGTATACGCTGACAATGTAAACTATCAAAAAATAGTTGATCAAGCATATAGTAAATACAAAAATGATAACAGAGGAAAAGTTGCAGACTATATTCCAGAGTTAGCTAAATATAACAAAAACTTATATGCAATTACGCTTATTACAGTAGATGGTAAAGTTTATTCGGCGGGTAATGTAAAAGCCAAATTTCCACTAGAATCAATTTCAAAAATATTTGCATTATCTTTAGCTTTACAACAACATGGAGCAGATGAAGTTTTAGAAAAAATTGGCTCAGAAGCAACTGGTCTACCATTTAACTCTATAACAGCGATTGAACAACAACCAACTAAAACTGGTAATGGTTTAGTAAATGCAGGTGCTATAGCTACAATTAGCTTAATTAATGCAGAAGGCATGGATGACAAATGGAATCTTATTTCAAATAATCTTAATGACTATGCTAATGCTAAACTTAGCCTAAATCAAGATGTTTATAAATCAGAAATGGACTCTAATCAACATAATCAAGCTATAACTCAACTGCTAATTTCACACAAAAGCTTTTATGGAGACATGAACGAAACCTTAGATATATATACTCGTGAATGTTCGGTTGATGTATCAACTATTGAATTAGCACAAATGGCATCAGTCTTGGCTAACAATGGCAAATCAATTTTTAACGGTAAACAATTACTAAATGCTAAATTAATTCCTAAGCTACTCTCGCAAATGGCAACAGCTGGCATGTATGACTATTCAGGAACGTGGATGTATAACGTTGGAATACCAGCAAAAAGTGGTGTATCAGGAGGTATAATCGCAGTAGTACCAGGTAAATATGCAATTGCAGCTTATTCTCCACCATTAGATTCTTATGGAAATAGTGTACGAGCACAAGAAGCTATCAAATATATAGCAAAAGCTACTGATGAAAATATTTTCAATACAAAATAATACACACCATAATGGTATTAACGTAAAAATCTTTAATAACTTTATTAGATATTTTATTTTTAAATAATACAAGAATATAGTTAATTACTCTTAGACTTGAAAAAGTAACTAACAACCATATATAATTCTGAAATTAAAATAATATTATTTGGAGCTAATACTATGTCGGTACAGCCAGCATTCTTAAATTTACTTGATTATATGAACCACAAAATAGTTGGTCAAAGTGAATTAAACAAACGTTTAGTTATTTCATTATTAACAGGAGGACACCTACTTGTAGAAGGAGCTCCTGGCTTAGCTAAAACAACAGCTATTAAAACATTATCATCATGTATTGATTGCTCATATCATCGTATTCAATTTACACCTGACCTATTACCTGCTGATTTAACTGGTACTGATATTTATATTCCAGAAAAACATGGTTTTACTTTCCAAGAAGGTCCATTATTTCATAATTTTTTACTCGCAGATGAAATAAACAGAGCACCAGCAAAAGTACAATCGGCACTTTTAGAGGCTATGGGTGAAAAACAAATAACTATTGGTAAAAAAACTTATCCATTGCCGCAACTATTTCTAGTTATGGCAACTCAAAACCCAATTGAACAAGAAGGTACATATCAATTACCTGAAGCTCAATTAGATAGATTTATGCTATATGTAAAAATTAACTACCCCGATGCAAAAGCAGAATCACAAATTTTGGCATTAAACCGTGGCGAGATATTACCTGACACAATAAATAAACCTCATCTAACGCAAATTGATATTTTTGCAGCCCAAGATGAAATTAATAAGATTCATTTAAGTAGTGCAATTGAAGAATACATTATTCAATTGATTATGGCAACTCGCTATCCAGATAAATACTCTGATGATTTAGCTCGTTTAATCAAATTTGGCAGCAGTCCTCGTGGAACAATTGCATTAGAAAAAGCATCTCGTGCTAATGCATGGCTTGAAGGTCGCGATTATATTATTCCTGCAGATATTCACACAGTAATTCACGAAGTATTGCGTCATCGTATATTACTAAATTTTGAAGCTGAAATTGAAGGTGTTACTACAGATAAAATTATCGATCAAATTCTTAATTTAGTGGCAATTCCATAATAGGTTAATAATATGTCTAGAGGAATTACTCCACAAATTGATGAGATGCTAAATATGCGTTATCATGCAAATAGTATTAAAATGTTTGATAACCGCTATAAATCAGGTGCACATCAAATAGGTAATCGCTTATCACACAGTAAAGGACGAGGAGTGGATTTTGAAGAAGTTCGCCCCTATCAAAACGGTGATGATATTCGGTTAATTCATTGGTCATTAACAGCAAGACTTGGAAAACCATATACTAAAGTGTATAAGGAAGAACGAGAGCGAGCTGTATATTTATTTATTGACCAATCTAGCAATATGAATTTTGGAACAAAAGTTTGTTTCAAAAATGTATTAGCTGCAAATATAGCATCTTTACTTGGTTTTGCAGCATTAGAAAACCAAGAGCAAATTGGTGGAATTATTTTTAATGATAATAAGGCTCAATTATTTAAACCAGAAAGAACACGTCAATCAATAAGTAATATGATAAATGTATTGCAAAATCAAGATAAAATGCTTAGTCACTATAACTCTTTTAAAATAGCATTGAAACAACTGGTGCAAAAAATACATTATGGTAGCACTATAGTTATTATAAGTGACTTTAGTAAATTTGATAATGAAACTAAAGCATATCTAAACCAAATTAATCATAAAACACAAATCATAAATATCATGACATATGATCCTCTTGAAGCAGTATTACCAGAATTTGCGGGTAGTTTTACGTTTACAGCAACTGGTAAAGAAAAGCTAAAAATAGCTGGAACAACTCAAAATCGTGAGCGCTATCAAAATAGTTTTGAGACTAGGCGTCAAGACATTAAGGATTATTCACGAAAACTAGGGATGCAATTTATTAGTATTGCAACTAACGACAATATCATAGATAAAATTAATCATGGAGTAATGGGTTATGGATGCAAGTAATCCACTAGCAGATTTAAAAGATATACATTTACCAACTGACGTGTCAATATTTCCATTAGCACCAATTTGGTATGTCTTAATATCAGTTATCATTATTGTGATCATTTTTTTGGTTATTCGTCATTTTGTAAAAACAGCAAAATTAAAGCGTTTCAATAAAATTAATGTGCAAATTACTGAACTAGAAAATAATATAAAAATAACAGATGCAGAAGTAATAATTGAAATATCAACATTATTAAAGCGCGTAGCAATGCTAAAATTTAACAAAAAAAAACCTGAGTTTCTATATGGAAATAAATGGATTGAATTTTTAAATCACACAGGTAAAACTACTGATTTTTCAGCTATCCATATGGAAGGATTGAGAAATATTTATAAGAATAATATTTTTAATAATAAAAAACAATTTTTTACAACGACAAGAAGCTGGGTCAGGAAAGTAATATGATAAAGATTGCCTATCCTTGGGTCTTAATATCCATAGTTTTACCATTCATAATGTATTACATTAGCACCCGTCAAAAAGCTAGTATAAATAATGATAATGCGCTAAAGATTCCATTTTATGAAAATTTACGTCAAACATTTGCTGGAGTTTCTTATACTGATGAAGCTGCTAAAAATAGTCATTTGAAATATTTACTGGCAACTATTTGGATATTAATAGTTATCGCAGGCAGCGGTGTACAGTGGTTAGGTAAGCCTATTTCGATACCACAAACTGGACGAGACTTATTGTTAGCAATTGATTTATCTGGTAGCATGCAAAACCAAGACATGGAAATAAATGGACAACACCTTAATCGAGCAGAGATAGTAAAAATAGTAGCTGATGATTTTGTTACAAAGCGTACAGGCGATAGACTTGGCTTAATTTTATTTGGTTCTCGCGCTTATTTGCAAACCCCATTAACTTTCGATCGCAATACTATAAAGCAAATGATTGATGATGCAACAATTGGTATTGCTGGACCACAAACTGCAATTGGTGATGCCATTGGCTTAGCGATTAAAGCAACCATTGACAACCCAAGTAAAAGTAAAGCGTTGGTATTACTTACAGATGGCTCAAATAATTCAGGAGTATTAGATCCAATCAAAGCTGCAGAAATGGCACATGAAGCAGGTCTAAAAATATATACTATAGGAATAGGAGCATCACAAATGGCAGTACCAAGTATGTTTGGTACACAAATAGTAAATCCATCAGCTGATTTAGATCTTGAAGCATTAAAAAAAATCTCAGATATAACAGGAGGTAGATTTTACCGTGCGGAAGATGGTAATCAATTAGCAGAAATTTACAATATTATTAATCAATTAGAACCGACTAAGTCAGATGAATTAACGATTCGCCCTGTCAGTGAACTATATCCTTGGATACTAGGATTAGCTCTCATTTTGAGCTTTATTGCAATTGCTTTAACTATATGGAGAAAAAAAGATGCTAGCTAATTTTCATTTTCTGCGCCCATTATGGTTTTTAGCATTTGTTCCAGCCATTATTTTATTTATTAGCTTTTATAAAAACAAATCTAATCACGAAGATATTTGGCAGAAACACTGTGATGCACACCTTATTAATCATCTGATGGTAAACAGTACATCAAACCGTGATAATACTACATTGGCTACATTAATTTTTGTTATTTGGTCATTCATAATTATTGCGCTTGCTGGCCCAACGTGGTCTATGTATAGTGATAATGTATACCAAAAAAATATTGCTAGAGTTATAGCATTAGATGTTTCTCAATCTATGAATAATAATGATATAAGCCCTAGTCGACTAGAACGAGCTAAATATAAAACTCTAGATTTACTTAAAAATTACAAAGAAGGTCAAACAGGAATGGTTGTATTTTCCAGTGAACCATTTGTAGTATCTCCGCTTAGCTCCGATAGTAAAACTATTGCAAATATGATACCGGTAATTAATTCAACTATAGTCCCAGTGCAAGGAGTAGACATAGGAAAATCATTACAAAAATCAGCTAAATTAATTGCTGATGCAGGTTTTTCTAATGGGCAAATATTATTAATTACAGATAATGAGCCAACTGATAGTGATAATAAAATAGCTAAAGAACTATCAACTGCTGGCTATCAAATAAATGTATTAGCTATTGGAAATAATAAAAATATAACGAATGAAAAGTATTTTGAAGATCTAGCTAATGCTGGTAATGGTCATTATATGTTTTTTACTAAAGATAATTCTGATGTTGAGTATTTTAGTAATGATAGTTCACTGCAAGACTCTGCTAAATCAACAAGCAATAGTACTACAGCTAATAACTTATGGAGAGATCAAGGTCATTGGTTAATTTGGTTTGTTATCATTTTAGCATTGTTCATAGCCCGAAAGGAAAAGTTAGGTCGATTATGTTAAAACGTACACTTTTATTACTAGTGATAATACCTAATATTAGCTTTGCCTTTGAATGGTCAGATTTCATTTATAATCAAGATCAAAAAGCCAAGGCATTATTTAATAATGGTAAACATTCTGATGCTGCAAATACATTTCAAAATGAGCAATGGAAAGGCTCATCATACTATAAAGATAAGCAATATGACAAAGCATATGAGGAATTTAGTAAAGATAAATCCTCTACCGGATATTACAATCAGGGCAATGCCCTAGCTCAATCACATAAATATCAAGAAGCAATTGATGCTTATACTAAATCATTGGAATTAGATAAAAATAATAAAGATGCAAAGCATAATCTTGAAATTGTAAAAAAACTACTTGAACAAGATAAACAAAACCAAGATAAAAATAAAGACAAAAATCAGGATAAAAAAGACGATAAAGACAAACAAACTGACAACAAAGATAAAAAATCAGATGATAAATCCCAAGATAATAAAGATAAGCAAGATTCTGATAAAAAACAAAATGAGGATAAAAATAAATCTGATCAGCAAAATCAACAAAATAAAAAACCAGATGATAAGTCAAAAGAAAAGTCTGATAAAGCTGCTGATAAGCAAGAAAATGACAAAAAGAATAAGTCAGATGATAAGCAAGTAAATAATGAACAAAAAGATGCCAATAAAAAACCCGAAAATAAAGAAACAGCGACACCACCAATGACTCCGGAGCAAAAAAAAGAACAACAAATAAAAGCAGCTATATCACAAATCCCAGATGATCCCAGTGGATTACTAAGAAATAAATTCATGCGTGATTATCAAAAACAGCAGGCAGGACAATGATGAATAAAAAAATAATTGTAACAAGCTTAATGCTAATTAGTGCCAATTCATGGGCAGCCATTAATGCTATAATAGATAAAACTATTGTAGAGCAAGGCCAACCAGTCAATTTAACTATTACTGTTACAAGTATTGGTGCTTCTCCTGATTTATCACCACTACAAAAAGACTTCCAAATTGTAGGAAAATCAACCAGTAGTCAAACTAGTATTGTTAATGGTAGCGTAAGTTCACAAACAAATATCTCTCTATCACTAATACCTAACCACAGTGGTAAAGTTGTAATTCCATCAATAAAAATTGATAAGGATGTTACTAAACCTATAACCATAGAAGTTACAAAAAACTCTAACGCAAAAACTGCAAATTTACCTGATAAGGCAATATTTTTAAAAACATCAATCGATAAAACAAGCTCATATGTTGGTGTTCCTGTTATCTTGTCTGTTAAATTATATCTATCGCTAAATCTTGGCAATCTAACTTTAAGTCCATTTCAAATTGATGGAGCTCATTACGATAAGTTAAACGATCCATCACAATACCAAAGTGAAGCAAATGGTCGTCCATATATGGTGGTTGAGCAAAAATTTTTAGTTACTCCAGATAAAGTAGGTAAAATTATAATACCTACTATACAACTAAATGGTGCAATTGCCAGTAATAACCCTGCTGGATATAGACTTGCTGCTGGACAAGCATTTAGTTTAAATAGTGAACCAATTTCTTTAAATGTTAAAGATATACCAAACAATATTGATGCTAGCGAATGGTTTCCTGCTAAAAATGTTGTGGTAAATGAAATTTGGTCAGAAAAAAATATCACCGCAACGGCTGGTGATCCAATTACTCGTACAGTTACAATTAATGCAGATGGCGTGTCAGCAACGTCAATACCAGAGTTTAATTTCACAAAAATTGAAAATGCTAATATTTATCCAGATAAAACTATTAGTGATACAAAAAATACTAATACAGGTGTCAACTCCAGTAAAATATTTAAAATTGTTTATATCCCAATTAATAATGGCGAAGTAAAGTTTCCTGAAGTAAAAATTAAGTGGTTTGATATAGATAGTAACCAAGAAAAAACTGCAATACTTCCAGCAAAAGTGTTTCATATCACAGGTGCTATAGAACATAAAAAAACAGATAAAATAGATACAAAGAATAATATATCGCAAACACAAAATGATGCTAAATCAAATTTGTGGCAATATATTAGTTATGTAATTGGTTTTTTATGGCTTGCTACAATGGTAATATTTTTTATACTACGCAAAAATAAAAACCTAAAAAAAGCCAAAGACTTAAATGAGAGCGATAATACTAAATCTGAGATAATCACAAAACCGAATAAAATATCAACAAAAAATAAAGACTTAGATTTAGACGTAGCTAAGGCATGCACAAATAAAGATATTTATAAATTAAATTTAGCACTAATAAAATGGGCAAATATTCAATTTAAAACTACAATACATAATATTAATCAAATTAAACCATTAGCTAGTGATCATAATTTAAATACGCTTATAGATGAATTATTAGCAGCACTATACAATGATAAGAAATTTGATAAATTTAATGAAATTAATATCTTGATAAATAATATTTCTCATGCGAAAAAGAAAAAAATGGCTAAAAACTCTCTGCCTGAAATTTATCCTTTTGATATAAAATAATTTTACTATAAATCTTTAATCTAATATTAAAGTTATGAAATAAAAACATTTATTTTTTAAGTAAATGTTTTTATGCTATATTTTCCTTATCATTGTCGTGTAAGCCTTTAACTATAGTGCATCTATAAAATTTTATTAACGTTCAATTGCGAATAGTGATAGAATATTAGTTATAATTTTTTTATCAAAAATAAGGAAAAAATGCAAGCTATAAAAAGCGCTTCACGTATAGGTCTTTTTGCCGCAATGTTTCTAGTTACTAGCAATATGTTAGGATCTGGAGTATATATGTTACCAGCTTCCTTAGCTGGCATCGGCGGTATATCCATAATTGGTTGGGGTGTTGCATTATGTGGCGTTATTGCATTAGCCTTAGTTTTTGCTAAATTAGCTGGATTATTACCAACTGGTGCAGGTCCATACTCATATTGCCGCGAGGCATTTGGTGATTTCGTTGGTTATCAAACCAATTTTGTTTATTCATTAGCAAATTGGATTGCTCTTGTAAGCATGCTAACAATTATAGTTGGTTACCTAGGCAATATCTTTCCTATCTTCAAAAATATTGCCATTAGTGCAGCTACACAAATAATAATTATCTGGCTATTTACAGGTTTAAATATTACTGGTGCTAAAATCGTAAGTTACGTACAATCTTCAGCCTTTATACTTGCCTTATTCCCTTTATTATTTGTATCAATAGCTGGTTGGCATTGGTTTAGTATGGATACTTTTATGGCTGGTTGGAATGTTTCTAAGCAAACTCCAATTGATGCTGTAAATGCTTCTTTTAATAATATCATGTGGGCGTTTATTGGTGTTGAATCGGCTTGTGTATCCGCAGCAGTAGTAAAAAATCCAAAACGAAATATTCCATTAGCAACTTTATTAGGCGTATTTATAGCTTCTGCTATTTATATATCTACATGCATGGTAATGATGGGGATCCTTCCAAATCAACAGTTAGCAAATTCAAGTGCCCCATTTGCTGATGCGTTAGAAAAAATGTTTCATTTAAAAGCTGCTGGCATCATCATGTCAATTATTGCCATAATTGACGTATCTGGAGCAATGGCTGGATGGACTATGGTTACAGGACAAACTGCAAAAGCTGCAGCTGAAGATAACTTATTTCCAAAAATATTTGCTAAAACAAATAAAAAAGGTATGCCTGTAACTGGCTTAGTTATACTTGCGGTTGTCATGAGTATAATTGTAGTGTTAACTATATCACCAACAGCCCAAGAACAATTTAATAAAATTATAACCATGTCAGTAATTTTATATCTGATTCCATATATATACTCTTCATTTGCAGTAATGGTATTGGGAAAAAATAAAGTTGGCAATAAATCATACTGGTTTTATGTTGTTCTAGGGTTTACAGCTGCAGTTTTTTGCATGTGGTCAATTTTAGGATCAGATAAACCACTTACAGTTTGGGCATTCTTAGTGATGATATCCAGCACACTATTTTATGCATTTAAAAATAGAAAATTAAATAAATAATAATTATAATTAAGAATAGGATCTAATAAATAATGAATTCATTATCAGTAAAACAACGTCAATATTTAAAAGGCTTAGCACATGATTTACAACCAGTTGTAATGATTGGCAATAATGGCTTAACTACATCAGTGATAAAAGAAGTTAGTCAAAGTTTAAATGCTCATGAGTTAATAAAAATTCGTGTATTAGGTGATGATAGAGAAGCACGTGAGGCATTAATTGCCGAAATTTGTCAAGCAACTGAATCTAGCTTTGTACAACACATTGGTAAGCTGATTGTGCTATATAAAGCAAATGAAAAAGCAAAGATAACTTTACCAAAACAATAGGAATCTATCAATGACTAAGTATAATGTAGCAGTTTTAGGTTGTGGCGCGATATTTTCTCGTCATTTAGCAGCATTACAGGCAAACCATGAAGAGTATAACTTTGTTGGATATTATGATCCATCAAACTCTGTAAATAAACAACTAAAAAAAGATTTGCCGACACAAAAAGCATATAATACAGAAGATGATGTTTATAATGATAATAATATAAACTGTATAATTATCTTAACTCCTAGCTATCTACATTATGAACAAGCAAAAAAGGCATTATTGTCGGGGAAAAATGTAATAGTTGAAAAACCAGTTGCATTTAAGACTGCGCAACTTAATGAATTAGAATTATTAAGTAAAAAACAAAATTTAGATTTTTTTTGTATATTACAGGTGCGCCTAAACCCATCAATATCACTAGTAAAAAGCTTACTAAGTGATGAGCTACTTGGTGAAATTCGTGGCTGTTCATTAGTACAAAGATGGCAACGTCCTGATAATTACTTTAGCGGGTGGCGTGGTACGTATCAAGGATGTGGTGGAGTTCTAAATGAATTTGGTATCCATTATTTAGATATTATGCAATATCTACTTGGTGTGCCAAATGTAGTTGCAGCAAAATTTTTTAATACTAAATTTAAAAATAGTGAAGTATCAGATAGCGTATATGCTATATTTGACTTTGGTAACTTCGGTGGCTCAATGGAAATAACGTTAGCCACAGAACCTCGTAATATTGAAGTTTCATTATTAATAATGGGTAGCAAAGGATTTATTAAGCTTGGCGGTAAATCTCTAGATCAAATAATTGAGGTCGCGTTTCAAAATGAAAAAGATCAACTTCGTTACCAAGAAATTTGTGAGCAAGTCTTAGGATATAAGATTGATAATCAAGTTACTATAGGTGCATGCCCTCATCACCCTGAATTATATAAGCAAATTTTAACAAACAAAAACATATTTGATATTAATCAAACAAAAAATGTTATTAATTTAATTAACCAAATAAATAATTTAGATAAATAATGAATATAAAATCTCAGATGTTAAAAACTTTAGCAATTATTGCTCTATTTACAACTTCTTGGGGATTATATAAGCAATATTTACTATCAGATAACAATAGCTATAGCTTTAAAATTAGTACTAGCACTAGAACCTCTCTTGAACATCAAAGTGCTATTTTTGAATCCTTTATAATTCCACAAGAAGCTAATATTCCAGCTGCACATAGTTCTTCATTTACAAACCTACCTAATGGAGATATAATAGCCTTTTGGTTTGCTGGGACAAAAGAAGGTAACCCAGATGTAAGGATTTGGAGTGCAAAATTTCATGAGCATAAATGGAGCAATCCAGTACCAATAGTTGATAGCAAAATGGTTTCTACATCCAATCATCGCTACGTGGTAAAAATTGGAAATCCTGTAGTATATCGAGCAGACAATGGCACCCTACACTTATTTGTTGTATCTGTGAGCGTCGGTGGATGGTCTGGTAGTACATTAAATCATTTAAAATCATATGATGAAGGAAAAACTTGGAGTAATCCAGAACGAATTGTTAATAGTCCTTTTTTTAACATAAGTACTTTAGTACGTACATCC
>JAQUVM010000091.1 GCA_028693355.1 Burkholderiales bacterium | reverse complement strand
TCATGTGATGACTTTTTATTTTTTATAGTTCCATGTGATGCTGCTAAACTAGATGCAATCAAACCACACATTAATGTTGAATATAATATTTTTTTCTTCATAAATATACTTCCAAATAAAATAGTTAAAAATTATTTATATATAAAATAGTACCTAAAAAATATAATAGTAATAATCTATAAAATATTGTTCTTCCACATAAAGTGAAACAAAATTATAAAGATAAGTTCTATGGATGTATACAACATCATTTATTAATATTTTCTACAATCTAATATCATATACCCTACATTATATATGATATTAGTAGACATATCTGCCTACCAATAGCATGCAAGTGTTAGTTTTATGCAAATTTTACTGATAGATAATAAGTAAATATTAGCTAGATAAGCTATTTATAAATTTATAAGTTTTTTATTTAAGTTACTGCAAATAAAAGGATACAAGCATTTGAAGGTTTAATTAATTTGCTAAATTTTGCCGTAAATGTAATTTTATTTTTTAATAATAATCATATAACTATATTTTAAAAAAGTTAAAAATATTTACTTAATAGTCTATTATGTGTAGTAAAAATACACATATAGTGAAGGTATAAGATTGCTTTATCAAGCAATCTTATAAAAATGATTTTTAGAAAAAGGTATGTAAAAAGAATTTACTGGCCACGCATAAACATTTTGTCTAGATCATTCATAGTCAGTTTAAACCAAGTAGGACGCCCATGATTGCAATAATTAGCGCGATTTGTTTGCTCCATCTCTCTGAGTAAAGCATTCATCTCTGGAATGGTTAGTTGATGATTAGCTCTTACTGCACAATGACATGCCATAGTTGATAATAACTCTTCTTGATGATCAGCTATAATATTTGAGCCACCAAAATTAGTAAAATCATCTAAAACATCTATAACAAGCTTTTCTGTTTTACCATCATCCAATAGTAAAGGAATTGAGCGAATTGCAAGTTGATTTTCTCCTAGCATATCTATTTCAAATCCAAGTAATGATAGTTGTTGCTTATTTAAAGTAAATGCTTCACTTTGAAGCGGTGTTACATTTACAAGTAAAGGCATTAATAATTGCTGAGATGCTATACTATCTGACATAAGTTGCGTTTTTAAGCGCTCTAAAATAATTCTTTCATGTGCTGCATGCATATCCACCACGATTAAACCATCTCGTGTTTGAGATAGGATATATATGCCTTGTAACTGAGCTAATGCGCTACCTAGTGGTAAGTAACTTGCATTATCGGTTTTATGCCCTATTTCATTAAAATCAAAAAGTTCATGGCTTGCATCTTTTGGTATATTAAACCAATTGGCAATAAGATTTCTATCTTGAGTTCCTTGATATGAATTTATGTGTTCCTTAGTACCTTGTGAATAGTTATTACTACCTATAGAGCTACTATTATATGACGGTGAGTTATTATCAAATTCTCGTATGGGTACATCATAAGAATGTGTATCATTATTTGCATTAGAATAAGTTTGACTTGATGAGTTATTAAATAAATTATCAGCTAATGATTTTTTAAGAGTACGGCTAATAAAACTATGAATGCTACCAGAGTCTTTAAAACGCACTTCATTTTTGCTCGGATGTACATTTACATCAATATCAGCTGGATTTATAGTTAGAAATAATACATAATTAGGGCTATGTTCATGGTGTAGCACACCACTAAAGCCTTGTTTGATAGCATTTTGTACAACTTTATCTCTGACAAAACGACCGTTAATAAAAAACATTTGTACATTTTTATTATTGGCTAAATAAGAAGGATGATAAACATAACCAGATAACGACAATTCATTGCCAACATCTTCAGCTATTGTAAAGTATTTATTTTTATAATCATTACCGAATATTTCTGAAATTCGAGATAGTAAATCTCCTGAAGACAAGCTATATATTTCTTTATGGTTATGAGTTAAAGAAAAAGACACCTGTGGATTTGATATTGCTATTCGTTCAAAAGTAGATTTACAGTGCTGATATTCAGTTGATTCGCTTTTTAAAAACTTTTTACGTGCTGGGATATTATTATAAAGATCAGAAACTTCAACGATGGTGCCATTATTAATACTAACAGGCTTGATATCATTCTGTTCACCAAATATATTTGCAATTTGATAACCACAAGAAGATTCTTGAATTTTACTAGATAATGTAAACCATGAAACCGAGGCAATAGACGCTAAACCCTCACCTCTAAAGCCTAGAGTTCTTATAGCATATAAATCATCTTCATTGGCTAATTTACTAGTAGCATGGCGCTCAATAGCTAATATAAGATCATCTTTATCTATGCCGCTACCATTGTCGCTTACTTTTATTAGCTTACTACCGCCTTCAAGTAACTCAATATCAACTCTGTCTGAACTTGCATCAATGCTATTTTCAAGAATTTCTTTTAATGCAGATGAAGGCCTTTCAACTACTTCGCCAGCACAAATACGGTTAACCAAATTATCATTTAATTTGTGAATTCTCTTTAACATAATATTACCCACTAAACCATAGTTAATCTAATTATAGCTAACTCATTTTTAAAATGTACTGCTTGACTCGCTCCTAACCTATAATTTATAGGTGTCGTCGCTCGTTGCATTGTCCAGTTTAATCTGAACTTAGCTATATAAATTATATTTTAATACAAAGAACTTTTATTATTTTTTAAATTTTGCATCCCAAAGCATTTTAATTGCTGGTAATACAGAAATAGCCATTACAGCTAAAATAATTAATGAAATATGTTCTTTAATAATTGGAATATTACCAAATAAATATCCACCTACTAAGAAAATCAGAACCCATAAAAATGAAGCTAATATACTAAACGATACAAATTTACGATAAGTCATTTGTCCAACACCAGCTACAAATGGTGTAAATGTACGAACTAGCGGAATAAAGCGCGCAATAATAATTGCTTTAGAGCCATGTCGCTCGTAAAAATCATGCGTTTTATCAAGGATATCTTTTCTAAATATTTTGGAATTAGGGTTTGAAAATAATTTTCTACCCATAAATTTACCAATAAAGAAGTTAGTATTATCACCAAGAAATGCAGCTACTATAAGAATTACACATAATAATCCTAGATTTAACTGTCCAGCACCAGCAAAAGTACCAGCAATAAATAGTAAAGAATCACCCGGTAAAAATGGAGTCACGACTAATCCAGTTTCACAATAAATAACTAAGAAAAATAATAAATAAAAATAATGATTATAATTTTCTAAAATAAATTCAATATATTTGTCTAAATGCAAAATTATATTAATGAATTCCATTTAACATTCCTATTAACAGAAAGGGCGTTATAAAAACGCCCTTTTTAATTATACTACAGCTTCTTCTTTACGTTTTTTTACTTTTACTAAGTTTTCACGTGATACGCCAAGCCACATTACTAAAGGTGATGCAACTAAAACTGAAGAATAAATACCAAATACAATACCAATTGTTAAGGCAAGAGCAAAGTAATGCAAACTAGGACCACCAAAGAAAAACATTGATAAAACCATCATTTCAGTACATCCATGAGTAATAATTGTACGACTCATAGTTGCTGTAATTGCATTATTAATAACTTGTGGTACGGTACCACCACGAATTGTTCTGAAGTTTTCGCGGATACGGTCAAATACAACAACAGATTCATTTACCGAATAACCTAAAACTGCTAAGATTGCAGCAAGTACAGTTAATGAAAACTCCCATTGGAATGCAGCAAAGAAACCTAAAATAATTACCACATCATGCATATTAGCTATAATGGCAGATACTGCAAATCTCCACTCGAAGCGTATTGCTAGATATAACATAATGCCAATACATACAAATAAAATTGCCATTAAACCATTATTAATTAAATCTTTACCAACTTGTGGCCCAATATACTCAACGCTTTTCAATTGTAAATCAGGAGCTGTTTGTTTTAACTCTTGAAATACTTGATTAGATAATGTTGAAGTATTTATACCTGGTTTATTAGGAAGTCTTAACATAACATTTTTTGAGCTACCATAGGTTTGTACAGTTGCTTGATCTAAGCCAATTTTACTTAAATCATCACGAATCTCATCCACATTTGCAGCTTGTGAGTATTGAACTTCCATAAGCGTACCACCAGTGAATTCAACCGATAAATGCAATCCACGAGTTACCAAGAAAAATATAGCTAAGATAAAAGTAATTAATGAGATACTAGTCGTTAACCGACCATAGCTCATAAATGGTATATCTTTTTTTATTTTGAAAAATTCCATCTTTTGTACCCTTACTTAAATCGGTAATTTTTTAATACGGCGATTAGCATACAATAATCCTGTAATACCACGAGATACTAATACTGCACTAAACATTGAAGTTAAAATACCTAAACAATGTACAACAGCAAATCCTTTAACTGGTCCAGAACCAAAGGCTAATAAAGCCAAACCAGCAATTAACGTTGTAATATTAGAATCTAGGATAGTTGCCCAAGCATGTTCATAACCTGATTCTATAGCGGTATGTGGTTTTTGACCATTACGTAATTCTTCACGAATACGCTCGTTAATTAAGACATTAGAATCAATTGCCATACCTAATGCTAAAGCTATAGCTGCAATTCCTGGTAATGTTAATGTAGCTTGTAACATTGATAATATCGCTACTAATAACAATAAATTTACACCTAATGAAATTACCGAAATAACGCCAAACACACGGTAATAAATGCACATAAATATTGAAATAGCAATAAAACCCCATAGTACTGAATGGAAACCTTTAGTAATATTTTCTTCACCCAAAGAAGGCCCAACCGTACGCTCTTCAATAATATTCATTGGAGCTGCTAGTGATCCTGATCTTAATAATAAAGAAACATCATTGGCATCTTGAACACTCATTGCACCAGAAATTTGTACTTGTCCACCACCAATTTGAGAGCGAATAACTGGAGCTGTTACAACTTGGCTTTTACCATGATCAACTAAAACCATAGCCATACGCTTACCAATATTATCTCCTGTTACCTGTTTGAATATTGCAGCACCAGTACTATCAAGGCTAATATTTACAGATGGAGATCCATTTTCATCAAATCCAGCTTGAGCATCATTAATATTGTCCCCAGTTAATTCAACATCATTTTTTACTAAAATTTTGCTTGAAGAACCATCATTATTAACTTCATCAAGCAATTGATCATTACTTGGAACATTTCCTGATTGAGCTTGACTTAGAGCAGTTGCATCATCATCGACCATGCGAACTTCTAATGTAGCTGTACGACCTAATATGTCTTTTGCTCGAGCGGTATCTTGTACCCCTGGTAATTCAACGACTATTCTATCAGGACCTTGCTGTTGAATAATTGGTTCTGCAACACCTAGCTCATTTACCCTGTTGTGTAGAGTTAAAATATTTTGCTTTACTGCCGCTTCTTTGATAACTTGCATTTCATCTTGAGAAATAGTTACGCGGATATTTGTACCTTCAATTGAAGTAGATAGTTTAGGAAAATCTTTACTTAATTGTTGGATAGATTGATTTACAGTAACAACATCTCTTAATTGAATAAGTATTGAAGAATCATTATCTACTGCAACACTACCATAGCGAATTTGATTATTACGTAAGTCACGACGAATGTCACCAACATATTTATTCATTGTTTTTTTTACAGCTGCATCCATATCAACTTCTAATAGGAAATGCACTCCGCCACGCAAATCTAACCCTAAAAACATAGGACTTGCGTTTATATTACTCATCCAATCAGGAGTCGCTGAAATAAGATTTAATGCAACTACATAGTTATCACCAAGTGTTTGTTGAATTAAATCGCGAGCTTTTAATTGAATATCAGTATTAGTAAATTTAAATTTTAATGTTTTACCGTCAAAGACTTCACCAGTTGGATTTAAACCAGATTTTTGCAAGTTTTGGGTAATAGCATTGATAGTATCATCAGAAATGATTACAGATGAGCGTAAGCTCGAAATTTGAATAGCAGGGACTTCACCATAAAAATTTGGGATAGTATAAAGAAAACTTATTACTACAGCTCCCAAAATGAGAAGGTATTTCCACAAAGGAAATTTACTCATTTATCCACCTCAATAAAAATAAACTCATTATTATTAAATGAGAAATTAAAAATTAGTTATACACTTAGTAACTATACTTGTGCATCTATGGCACAAGTATATGATTTTATACTATGAATATATTCTTATTTAGCTGTATTTGATACTTCGGTAGTATCAAATTTACCAGTAATTGCACTACGTTGAATTTGAACTACCACATTATGAGCAATTTCTAAATCAACTATACCATTATCATGAAGTTTTATGATTGTACCAACCATACCACCATTAGTTAATACTTTTGTACCTTTATCTAAGGCTGCTAGCATTTGATTATGTAGTTTCATTTTCTTTTGCTGTGGGCGAATTAATAATAACCAAAATAAAGCAAAGATTACAATCATTGGAGCAAATTGCATAACACTACTTAATGGACTAGATGAAGCGGCAGCCGCTGCTGTACCATCTGCAAAAGCGCTAGGGATCAAAGACATTACTCTTCCTTTCTATAAAGAAATAAATATATAAAACATAAGACAAAGATTATAACATAATAAAGATAGTGGCGAAGCATAATGCTTCGCCACTATCTTATATCCAATAAATTAGCTTTGAGTTGTTTCTCCAAGCTCATCTGGCTCATTATGCTTTTTTTCCCAGCGATTAATAAATAATGCTGACATAGTATTTGCAAATGCATTAGTCACCCTACGTCCCATATCATTAAAGCTATCAATAGGAAGTATAATTAAAATTCCTGCTTCTGGATAACCAAATGCAGTTAAGGTCATAGCTACTATAACTAACGAAGCACGAGGTACTCCTGCCATACCTTTTGACGTCAATAATAGCATTAGAAGCATAGTTATTTCAGTTGCTAAATCAATA
>JAQUVM010000090.1 GCA_028693355.1 Burkholderiales bacterium | reverse complement strand
TGGTATAGCAAATTATGTATCTCAAAATTTAACGCCATTAGCAAAAAATAAAAATTCATCTAAAAAATTATCATGGTTCAAAGGCGAACACGTAGTAAAGTAATAATTCCATTTTCATAATATAAAATGCCACATTTATATGTGGCATTTCTATTTTTATTAATCATGCTCTTTCTTAGGTTGCTTATTACCCATAATAGCAACAAAAAATAAAGGTACGAATATAATTGAAATTAAGGTAGACCCTAGCATACCACCAATAATCCCAGTACCTACTGAATGCTCTGCATTTGAATTTGCACCACTTGCTAATGCTAATGGAAGAGTCCCTAAAATAAATGCTAATGATGTCATAATAATAGGTCTAAATCTTAATCTAGCAGCAATCAAAGCTGAGTCTAATGCAGATTTACCTTCTCGCCAGTGCTCTATCGCAAACTCTGTAATCAAAATAGAATTTTTAGCAGATAGTCCCAATAAAGTAATTAAACTAATTTGGAAATATAAATCATTATCTAATCCACGCATTAAAAGTATTAAACCAGCACCAAACAAAGCAAATGGAATTGCCATTATAACTACAAACGGTAAGCGCCACATTTCAAATTGCCCAGCTAGCACTAAGAAAATCATGATCATACCAAACATAAACGCAAATGTTGAAGTGCTACCTCCACTTTGTTGTTGATAACTAACACCATACCAACTATAAGCGTATTCTTTAGGTAAAACCGAATTTACCACAGTTGTCATATCTTGCATAATTTGATCAATCGTTATACCATTTTTTGGCTCTACAACAATTTTTGCTGCTAAATAATCATTAAAGCGCTCAATAACATCAGGAGATGTAGTCATTGATGATGTAACAACAGAGTTTACAGGCACCATATTACCACTCTCATTTTTCACCCAAATATTACTCAAATTTTCTGGTGAGCGACGGTGTACATAATCACTTTGGACAGTTACCCAAAATAAATCACCCATACGATAAAAATAATTTACTAAGTCAGGTCCGTAATTAGCTAATAATGCATTATAAACTTCACTAACGTTTAATCCATAATATTTAGCTCGTGCAACATCAACAATAACACTAAAAGCTTGATTATATGGATTAAATATAAAGTAGCTTCTCTCTATATCAGGATTTTTATTTAGTTTATCAGTAATTTCTTTAGCATAACGTGCAAGAGCATAATAGTCTCCATTAACCTTATCTTGAATATACATTTCAATACCATTTGTGTTACTGATACCATCGATAGCAGGCTGATTATAAGCAATAAAATTTGCATCTTTTTGTGTTTTGCCAAATTCATTTGCCTTACCAATCAACTCTGTTACATCTGCTTTACGATCATCCCAATCAGTTAAATTAGTGGTAACTGTTGCCACATTCGTTTTTATAGATCCCGCATGAAGTTCATCAACACCAATTAGGCTAATTGTATTTTCAACATTTTTTTTATCGCCCAGTAGATAAGATACGTAATCATCGACAACTTTTGTTGTACGCTCTATTGATGAATTATTCGGTAATGTAACTTGAGTTGTGAAATACCCTTTATCTTCGTTAGGTATAAACCCAACAGGTAAAATATAGAAAATTACACCAGTTGAAACCAACATTGCTGCAAATAAGCCAAAACCTATCTTTCGATGATTTAATAACCAAGTAACTGCAGCTATATATACATTAGTAATTTTCTCAAAAACCTCATTAAATTTCACAAAAAATTTATTTTTAGGCTTTTCACTATGTGTTACTGCATCTTTTAACAAAATCGCACATAAAGCAGGCGTTAGCGTTAAAGCGACTATACCTGATAATACAACAGAAATAGCAATAGTCACAGCAAACTGTTGATATAAAATACCTGTTAGTCCACCTAAAAAAGCCGAAGGGATAAATGCACAGCAAAGTACCAATACAATTGCAACTAAAGCACTTGCAACCTCATCCATTGATTTAATACTAGCTTCAAAAGCACTACAATGCTCTTCCTCCATAATCCGTTCAACGTTTTCTATCACAACAATCGAATCATCTACAACAATACCAATAGATAAGATAAGACCAAATAAAGTTAGATTATTGATACTAAATCCAAGAGCATACATACCAGCAAAAGTACCAACTACAGCTACTGGAATCGTAAGAACAGGAATTAATGTTGCACGCCATTTTTGTAAGAAAAGAAATACAACTAAAATTACTAAAATACAAGCATCGCGTAAAGTTTCCGCAACATTATCCAATGCTTTATTAATAAATTTTGTATTATCAAAAGCAACTTTATAAGTCATACCATCTGGAAATTGCTTAGATAAATGTGCCATAGTTTGAATAATTTCTTTATGTACCGCAAGCTGATTAGCTGTTGGATCAAGATAAATCTGTAGACCAATTGTTGAATCATGGTTTAATTTATTTGTAGTATCATAACTAAATGCACCTAGTTCCACACGAGCAATATCTTTTATTTTTACATACTCTATACCTTGTGAACGAATCACAATATTTTCAAACTGTTTTGGATCACTATAATAACTTTGCCCAACCAAATTAACGGTCATTAATGATTTGCCGTCAGTAGGAGGTGCTGCGACTTGCCCCACCGCTACCTGTACGTTCTGAGAATTAATTGCATTTTCTATATCTTTTACTGATACACCAAGTTTAGCCATCTTATTTGGATCTAACCAAATACGCATTGAATAAGTACGAGCACCGACTATTTGTACATCACCAATGCCTTTAACACGAACTAATTCAGTATAAATAGCACGATAAACATAATTACTCAAATAAATAGGATCAACTCTTGAGTCGCCCTGCATAGAAATTGACATAAGCATATTTTGAGAGCTTTTACGCATCGTAACGCCAAGGCTTTGTACAATTGATGGTAACATTGGCGTAGCAGTATTTAAACGATTCAGTACATCACCAATCACAGCATTTAAATCGGTGCCAGTTGCAAATGTTACAACTAAATTATAATCACCATTACTTGACATAACCGAATTCATATAGATCATTTGGTTTGCACCATTTACTTGATCTTCAATAGGAGATGCTACAGTTTTTTGAATGGTTTCAGCTGTTGCTCCTGGATAATGAGCACTAATTGTAATAGTTGGCGGAGCTATAGCTGGGTACTCTGCCAATGGCAAATTCATAATAGCTACAAAACCACAAATTACGATAATTATAGAAATTACCGAAGAAAATACAGGATTCTTAATAAAAAAACGTAACATTATTTATTCTTTCGTTTCATAATCATAACAAAAAATGCAGGAGTGAATAAAGTACCTAAAAATACAGATCCTAAAATTCCACCGATAATTCCCATACCCACTGAATGCTGTGCATTTGCACCTGCTCCACCAGCCAAAACAAGGGGAACAGTCCCTGCGATAAATGTAACTGAAGTCATTACAATTGGTCTAAATCTTACTCTTAAAGCATGTATGGCACTTTCTACCAAATCATGTCCAGTATTATAGTGCTGTAGCGCAAACTCAACTAGCAAAATAATATTTTTGGCGGAAAGCCCAAGTAAAGCAATTAAACTAATTTGGAAATACAAATCATTTTCTTTACCGCTCAAAAACAAAATTACTGCTGAGCCAAATAAAGCACATGGAATGCCCATTAATACCACCCATGGTAAACGCCACCGTTCATATAGTGCCGCTAATACCAAATAAATCATAATTAATGAGAATACAAAAGCATTTGCAGATGTAGATTGAGATTTTTTCTGCATATAGCTTGTACCAAACCACTCATAATTATATTCTTTAGGAATTGACGTTAATTCCTCGTCAATTACATTCATAATATCACCAGCAGAATACCCATCCGCTGGAAACACTGTAATTTTAGTAGCAAAATAATCATTAAACCGCTGAATTACTTGGGCATCTTTACCTTCGGTAACAGTTACTACACTATTAACTGGTACCATATTATTACTACTACTTGATTTTAAATAAATATTTGATAAATTTTGAATGGTTTTTCTAAATGGATAATCCATCTCTAAAATAACCCAAACTAAATCTTGCATAATATAAGCATAGTTTATATTATTATTACTATACATAGTCTGAATGGCGCTATATAAATCATTTAGATTAACACCATAATAAAGAGCTCTTTCCACATTTGGTACAATTGAAATTTGGTAAACATTTGTATCTAATGTTTGTATAGCTCTTTTTACCTCTTTATGTGAATTGAGGCGCTTTAATAATTGATCTGCTGTTAGTTTTAGCTCTCCAGGATCACCTTTTACCCTGTCTTCTAAAAAGAAATCTACACCGTTTGTAGTACTTAGTCCTCTGATTGGGGGTTGATTAAATGCTAGCACTTTGAGATTAGGGTCTTTATTACCAATTTTATTAATTTGTTCAATTACTTTATCAGCACTACCACCTTCTTTGGTTCGCTTATCCCAATCAGTCAATACAATGAAGAATGTTGCAGCATATGTCTTAACACTACCAAAGTCAATAAAATCTAGACCTGTTACTGTTACTACATTTTGCACATTTGGATTTTTAGTTAAATCTTCACTAATAGCATTAACTTTTGCTTTGGTTTCTTCAAGTCCAGTTGAAGATGGTAAATTTGCAGTTGCAAAAATTAGACCTTGATCCTCACCAGGTACAAAGCCACGAGGTACAAGAGAAAATAAACCAACCATAGACGTAATTACTATAGCCCAAATCACTAATGTAATTTTAATATGATTAACTAAATATGTAGCAATACCCACATATTTGGCAGTCAACCATTCAAAGAATTTATCGAACCAAGCTAAAAATGAAGGCTTTGTAATATGACCTTTCAATATCAAGCTACTGATAGCAGGAGTAAATGTAAGAGCACTAATCCCTGATAAAATTACGGCGCAGGCAATAGTCACAGCGAATTGCCTATACATAATACCAGCTAAGCCTCCCATTACCATAACAGGAATAAACACTACGCTAAGCACTAACATAATTGCAACAATGGCACTAAATACTTCTTTAATCGTCAATTCAACAATGAAAAATAGTGATTTATCTGGATACTCACTTCGTATTCGCTCAATATTTTCAACAATCACAATGGAGTCATCGACGACAATACCAATGGCAAGGATTAGAGCAAATAAACTCAAAGTATTTAGACTAAACCCAAACATATATAAACATGCCATAGTCCCGATAATAGATACGGGTATAGATATAATTGCAATCAAACTGGCACGCCAATCCTGCAAGAAGATATAAATAACTACCGCTACCAAAATAAAAGCAATTTCTAGTGTTTCAACTACATTTTCAACTGACGCTTTTACAAAACGCGAATTATCAACATTTATACGATATTTAAGTCCATTGGGAAAACGCTTAGCATCCTCCTCTAACACTTTCATTATTTGCTCTTTTGCTTCTAATTGATTTGCTGATGGTTGTAAATATACCTGCATAATACTACATGGATAACGTTTAAAATTACCACTTTCATCACGAAAATTAATCTGGGCGATTGTATTATAATTATTTGAACCAAGCTCCACTCGAGCTATATCTTTTACTCTAATTGGCTGGTTATTATTATTACGAATAATCACATTGCCAAGTTCTTCACTGCTTGAGAACATTTGGCTACCGCGCATATTAATCGTCAACGCATTTGATTCTGAATTAGGTACACCATTTGCACGCCCAACTACATACTCTTCATTTTGATCATTAATTGCATTTTGAATTTCAGCAACACTAATTTTATAACGTTGCATTTTATTAGGATCTAACCATGCCATGACAGCAAATGAACCAGTTCCAAAAACATTTACTGTTCCTACTGATGGCAACATTAGCAAATCATTTTCAACAGTTCTGGTTAAATAATTACTCACCCAAACAGGATTGATATAAGGATCTGAATAAAAAGATAATGTTAGTAGCATATCTGGAGAACTCTTTCGAGCTGTGACTCCCATACGCTGTACTACGCTTGGTAGAAGCGGCATTGCAGCTTGTAAACGATTTAAAACTTCATTAATAGCAAAATTAAGATTTGTTCCTACATTGTAAGTAAGAGTAATGGATATTGTACCCACAGCTGTTGTTGAGGTTGTCATATACATTATATTTGACACACCATTTAATTGTTTTTCTAATTGAGAAGCAACTACTTTTGCCCCAGTTTCTGCATTTGCACCAGGAAATGCTGCAGATATAGAAATAGAAGGTGGTGAAATAGATGGAAATTGTGCAACTGGTAAGTTAAACATCGCAACTAGCCCACAAAGAACAATCACTAATGAAATAGCAGTCGACAAAATAGGTCGACGAATGAATAGACTAAATTGCATAATATTATTCTAAAGCCGTAATTTTTATATAGACTATATTATAATATAACCTACAATGTATAACGATTAATTATGCAATCTTTACACATGGCTAATATATCATTATTTTTGCTTATATGTTTATAGAAATATCAACGCTTAGTAAAAACTAACATAAAAAAATAAAATATATTTTCAATTATTAAATAAAAAAATGATGCCATTCTTATATTGGCATCATTTTTTGCTTACGAGATAAATTTACCTACGGAATAAAGCTACAGCTTGAGCGCTATTAGCAATAATTTGTGTAAAATTCATCACGTCTTGCACTAAGCTACCAAATTGCATTTGCTGAGGAACAATTATAGTATCGCCAGGATTTAGAGTACGAGAAGAAAAACCTCCAAACCACCCTGCCTGAGCCCTGCTATAAAGCACCCCATTTGCTTGTAACACATATTCACGAGATTTATCAGCATAGTCATTTTCTGTGCCAGCTTGGTCTATATAGCTGCCAATAGTCAATGATGAGTCATAGTCAAATGTTGCTGGGTTATAAACTTGCCCAACAACATCAACAGTATTCGGTACTGGTGGAATATAAATAGTATCACTATCCTCTAAAGCAAATTTTGGTATATTATTAATATCCAC
>JAQUVM010000015.1 GCA_028693355.1 Burkholderiales bacterium | reverse complement strand
TCATATATTGATTATATTTTCATAATCACCCACAATCTGTTATCCTTAAAGTTTTAGTCATTAGAAATATTTGTTATCACTAATAAAGCAATATTTATTATATGCATATTATATTATTAATTTTGCTAATACTAAAACAGTCATTTCTTAGAAAGATTATAAATGAATTATTTTGATATTCTTAAAGTTATTGCAGTAGTTTTATCTATTGGTATATTAGTTTTATTTGTACGTCATTATCATAAAGAGACATTAAGCGTTGTTGAACAAGCAAAGGTATTTTTTATTGGGTTTATTTCAAACCTGCTTGATACTGTTGGTATTGGTAGTTTTGCTGTAATTGTTGCTTTACGTAGGATACTTGGCGTTATGCCTGATGATGTAAAGTTGATTGGTACTATGAATATTCAAGCTATGGTAACAGCTGTATTTCAGATGATAATTTTTCTTCATTATATTAAACTTGACATAATTACTTTATTAGTTGCTATATCAATGATTGCTCTTGGCGGATATTTGTCTGGTACCATAGTTGTTCGAGTAAACGCAAAAATTGTACATCGAGTTATGATAATAGCGTTTGCATTTACTGGGGTTTTACTATTATTATCTCAATTAAATATCTTAAATATAAATGGTGGAGCAGATGAGATTCGTGGGCTTAAGTTAGCTATTTTTGCAATATTTATGTTAGCCGCTGGATTTTTACCAGCTTTTGGAGTAGGATATTACTCATTAGTCAAAACAAGTATTTTCTTATTTGGGGTTAATCCAATTATTGCTTTTCCAATTATGGCAAGTGCAAGTGCTTATCAAATGCCAGTGACTTCATATTCATTTATTAAAAGCAAAAAGTTTTATGCTAAAAGCACGGTAATATTAATTATTTCTGGAGTGCTTGGTGTAATGGTGGCAGCTCCATTAATTAGTAAGGTTGATTCATATACTTTGAAATGGATTTTATTAGGAATTGTAGTTTACAATATAGTAACTTTAGTTAAAACATCGAAGAAATAATACTTTATTGACGTGAGCTATAGGATCGCTTTTTTAACGATGTTATTATAAATATTTTATCTGAAATACAGTAGGTAATATTATGTTTGATAAACAATTTATTCGTAAAGAGATAAGAACAAAACGCAAGAGTATTAGCGATACAGAATCACTAAGCTTGGGAGTTTTGTTATTGGGTAATTTATTGCCAATATTACAAAATAAAAAAAATGTTGCTATCTACCATGCTTATAATGGAGAGATAAGTTTAAAACCAACGATAAAATATCTATTAGATTGCAATATAAATATATATCAACCTATTGCCATAAATGAAAATAGAATTCTTAGGTTTGAGCAAATATTATCTAGCGACGATTCTCCTATCTTTGTAGCAGAAGATTATAAAATAGCTAATGAAATAGAGTGTTATAATCTAGACCTCGTAATTATGCCACTAGTTGCAGTTGATAAACTAGGCAATAGAATAGGGCAGGGTGGCGGATATTATGATAGCACTTTTGCAACGAGACATGCAGATATGATTTTTTGTGGTGTTGGTTATGAATGGCAGGTATTTGATCAATTGCCAGTGGAAGTTCATGATGTTAAACTAGATTTTTTTGTTAGTAATATTCAACGATTGGACTTTAAATAAAATTTATTTTTGGTTTAGAATAAAAATATACTTTGGAGTATTAGATGCAGTTTATTGATTTAAAAAAACAATATGAGCTAATTAAAGATGATGTATTAAATGAAATCAATCAGGTTTTAGAATCAGGTCAATATATAATGGGCGATAAAGTACCAGAGTTAGAGCGTGTATTATCTGATTATAATGGCTCAAAGCATTGTATCGGAGTGTGTGATGGAACAAAAGCGTTATTAATAGCTTTAATGGCCCTTGATATTAAGGCCGGCGATGAAGTTATCGTACCAGCTTTTACATTTATTGCTACTGCTTCAATGGTTTCTTTACTCGGCGCAATACCTGTTTTTGCTGATGTTGATAAAAAAACTTATAATCTAGATCCAAATAAGATAGAGCAACTAATCACATCAAAAACTAAAGTGATTATTCCTGTTAGTTTATACGGTCAATGTGCTGATTATGATGCGATTAATGCTATAGCAGCTAGGCATAATTTAGTTGTAATTGAAGATGGTGCCCAAAGTTTTGGTGCAACATACAAAGGTCGCCAATCATGTAATTTGACTACCGTTGCTACAACTAGCTTTTTTCCTTCAAAACCTCTTGGGTGTTATGGTGATGGTGGAGCTATTTTTACTAATGACGATGAATTAGCACAGAAGATTCATTGGATTCGCATTCATGGACAAGATAAGCGTTATCATCATGCTGTACTTGGATTAAATGGACGTTTAGATACATTGCAAGCAGGAATTTTATTATCAAAAATGCGGATATTTGCAAATGAAGTTAAATTACGTGCTGAAGTTGCTAATCGTTATAATGTATTACTGAATGATGCAAATTGTATTACGCCATTTTTAGCAGCGGGTAATACATCAGTTTATGCACAATATTCTTTGCTTATTGATGATCGTGATGGATTAATTAAACATTTAAATGATAATGGTATACCAACAGCAGTGCATTATCCAATTCCATTACACAAACAACCTATTTTTACACAAAATTATCATGGCCAAGATTTATCTGTTAGTGAAGAAGTTGCTTCAAAAATAGTAAGTTTACCAATGCATCCTTATTTAGATCATAATACGCAAGATAAAATTATAGAAGCTGTTAAAAGTTTTATTGGCAGATAATAGATACTTATAAGTGTTTCAATATAGTTTTTAAGCAATATTGAAACACTATAATAATATTATACTAAATCAATTAGAACTTTAGACTCTAGATTTTTTACGACTGAAATATCGTTGTTACCTTCGTAAAGTTTCTTTAGTACTTCAGCATAACCACCACTTAAAACCACAGTAGCAGGGTGGAATTTTTTTAATAAATTGTCTATTACCCCTGTATATACATTTAATACACCATTCATTATCGAATAAGGTGTTGAGAATATATGTTCTTTGGATAGTTGTTTAAGTATTTGTTTTGAGTTAATCAATGGCAGTTTTGCTGTTTTTTTATTTAATGATTCTAGCTGCATATCTAGACCTGGAATGATGTAGCTTTCAACCAAACAATGATTTCTTACAACTTCAACTGTAAATGCTGTTCCACAGCCACAGCCAATTCTAGTTTCTTTAGTATTATGCGCTAGTTTATTTAAATAATAAATACGTAAAGCTCTGTCTGTGCCAAGATGTTCTAAACTTGATGAATTAATAATAGTTGATTTTTGAATGATATCATTACTTTCCCATACGATAGTCTTTGTATTATCATATCTGATACAATCATTAATCCGCTGTGTAACTTTTTGTGTTCCCTCATCTCCAATTACTGAACTTACTGAAACAATGCATTCATCAGCTGTTTGAATATTACAGTGAATGGAGTTAATTTCTTGACTATCATGATTGTTAATAAAATCTTGCGTTTCAATAATAATAACTTTGCTGTTATTTAAGTTTACTTTAGTAAATGTATTTCCAACATCAACACCTATTCGGTATTTATGTTTCATAATAACCCTCCAAAAATTTAAAAATATATTTTGCAACATTGTTTTTTGTATTATTATAGTTATGAACAATATCTTGCTTTTTACTGATTATGTGAATTTCATTATTATCTTCACCGAATACTTTATTATACCCAACTTTATTGGCAATAATGACATCCAAGTTTTTTTCTCGGAGCTTTTTATTAGCATTTTCTATTAAATTTTCAGTTTCAGCTGCAAATCCAACACATAATAAGTTTTCATGCTGTTTTTTTACTTTTGTTATTATGTCGGGATTTTTAACTAATTCTAGTAATATAGCATCATCATTAGTCGGTTTCTTGATTTTATTTATGGATGCTTCTTTTACTTTGTAGTCACATATCGCAGCACATGAGATAAAAATGTCAACACATGAAATATTTAATAAAACAGAATCTAGCATTTCATGCGCAGCTAAAGCTTTAAATTTTCGCAGGTTTTTATTGTTGGGTAGTGCAACACTTACCTTGCCATATATGGCAATTACTTTGGCTCCTGTCTCTAATGCCGCATTTATTAAGGCTATTCCCATCTTACCTGAGCTATTATTAGAGATGAATCTAACGGGGTCAATTGGCTCAATTGTCGCACCAAGTGTAATCATAATAGTTTTACCAGTTAGATTTGTTATATTAGTATTTTGGAAGTGATCGGTTATTATCCTTAGTAATTCATCTGCTTCTTTCATACGTCCAAATCCAGTGTCACCACAAGCTTGTTCACCACTGTTTGGTAAGCAAATTTGAAACCCAAACCTAACTAATTTATTGATATTTATTTGTGTAGCAATATTTTGATACATTTGGTAATTCATGGCTGGTGCTATATAAATAGGTTTTTTATTTGCCGCTAAGATTATTTCTAATAGCAAATTGTCGGCCATGCCGTTAGCTATTTTTGCAATAAAATTAGCAGAAGCTGGTGCAATCATAATTAAATCAGACCATTTTGCAAGATTAATATGTAACATTGCCTGATTATGGTCGCTTAAATCAATGCTTTGATCCGTGTAGATTTCTATTCCAAGTCCAGCCATTAATTCTTTAGTAACAAATGTCTGACCGCCTCTAGTAATTACAACTTTTATGTTGTAATCTAATTTACTTAGCTCTCGAATTAGAAGGGTAGTTTTATATGCAGCAATACTGCCGCTTATGCCAATTAATATATTTTTCATAATATTTTGTAACTCGTTTGTTCTGTTTCTTGATCTGATTTATGAGATATTTTATTATTATCATCCACAAAAAGAATTTGTGGTTTATAATAGCTAAGTTCTTTTTCTGCTAACCATGTGTAACTCATAATAATTACTTTATCATTTTTTTGAAAATGACGAGCCGCTGCACCATTTAAACAACAAACGCCACTATCAGATTGACCAGTGATTACATATGTTTCGATTCGAGCACCATTATTTATATTTACTACTTGAACTCTTTCATTTTCGTAAAGATTAATTGCATCCATTAAGTTTTTATCAATGGTAATACTTCCAATGTAATCTAAGTTTGCCTCAGTTACGGTTGCTCTATGAATTTTTGTCCTTAATACATTAATTTGCACGATCCTTACTCCACTATCATATTATCTATTAACCTAGTTTTACCTATGAATATTGCTACTGCGATAATTAAATTATCTTTACGTTCTATTAGAGGTTGTAAAGTATTAGTATCTACAATTTCAATATAATCAACCCTACACCCAGATATCGTGTTAACTTGTTTTATAGCATCATAAATAATATTTATAACTGATTTATTTGTAATAAGTTCTTTATGTATTTTTTTAATAATATCTGGTACTATTTGAGCAGTTTTTAATTCTATTTCGCTTAAATAGCTATTCCTTGAACTTAGAGCAATACCATTAGAATCTCTATGAGTATTTATGCCAACTATCTCTATATCAAAATTAAGGTCAGATACTAATTTACGTATGATTTGAAATTGTTGGATATCTTTTTTACCAAAAAATGCTTTGTTAGGTTGTATGATATTAAAAAATTTAGTTACTATCGTGCATACGCCATTAAAATGACCAACTCGACTTTTACCGCACATGTGCAAGCTTAGATCCTTTATATTGACAGAGACTAAGGTTTCTCCTATCATTTCATCAGTTTGTGGGGTAAAGATTATATCAACGCTCTCATTGATACATAAGTTTCTATCCTTAGTTAAATTACGTGGATATCTAGCTAAGTCTTCACTGGGTGCAAATTGTAATGGATTCACAAAAATACTAACTATTACAATATCACATGTTTTTTTAGCCGCCCTAATAAGTGAAAGATGTCCATCGTGTAAATATCCCATAGTTGGGACAAAACCAATAGTTTTATTAGAGTTCTTTAGGTTTTTTATTTCATTACGAATTTCGTTAATGCTTGTTATTATTTTCACTTTATTGTTCCGGTAAAGCTATGTTTTACTTCAGGAAATATTCCATTCATTACTTCATTAGCAAATGTTTCAATTGATTGAGTTAAAATTTCTTTGGCATTACAATATGATTTTACAAATTTAGGTGGGGAGTCAGTTAGTCCAATTAAATCATGAAAAACTAATACTTGCCCATCACAAGAGTTACCAGCCCCAATACCTATGGTTGGAATAGTAAGAGTCTCAGTTATTTCTTCAGCTAAATGTGCTGGTATACATTCAAGTACTATTGCAGATGCCCCTGAACGCTCTACTTCTTTTGCTAACTCCAGGATATGTAGTGCTTCATTGTTTGTTTTTCCTTGAACTTTAAATCCTCCAAACATATTTACTGATTGAGGTGTCATTCCTATATGCCCAATAACTGGTATTTGTGCAGAAATTAATGCTTTTATATGTTCAATTGCTGCCATATGATTAATTTCTAGTTTTACAGCATTTGCTGCACCATGACATATTAGTTTTGCTGCATTTTTGATTGTATCATTTGGTGAAAAATGATAGCTTAAATATGGCATATCCGCAATAATAAAGCTGTTTGGTGCTCCGGTGCGGACTGATTTTGTATGGTATAAAATATCTTCAATAGTTACTTCCATGGTATTTTGTTTACCTTGAATAACCATACCTAAAGAGTCACCAACTAAAATTGTATCAATTGCAGCTGATTCTAGTATTTGAGCACTTGTGTAATCATAAGCAGTAACCATAGTAATTTTTTTTTGCATTGATTTAAAATTACTAAAATCTTTAATTGAAAAATCAGTCATGATTTAAGAACCTCCAAGATATAAATGGTATATATAATTATTATTATTATGTTTTAATAATAGATTATATTAATTATTGTTCAAATATTTTATTAGCATATTTTATGAATTATGGTGAATTCGTATTGAGTATTACAGACTATAATTTCATTGCTGTATATTAATTATTTCAATATTGTAATTGAAGTTTTATATATATGATTTTTGATAAGTGATAGCAAGTATCATTTTGAAGTATATTTATTTTTTGTTTCATGATTGTATGGTACTTGTAATTTACATTATCAAGTCCTAAAAAGTATTAGTAACTAAGCTTAAAATTATTTAAAACTACATGCATAGAATATGTCATATGTTTATACTGGGATTATATCTGTAAAACTAAATTATATGCAAGTAAAAATCATATTTTATGATAGTATTTATATCTCATAACAATTGAATAAGATAGTATATATGCCTCCTTTTTTAAGTCTAATGGGTATTTGTTATATATTAGTAGCAGCACCAATTTTATTTGGTTTACTACGTGATGGCTATTGGTCAAAAGTTCCGACTAAGATATGTCAAATGATTTGTGATCACAAATTTAAACTATTACTTGGTGTGATATTGGTATTAGTATTCATTTGGTTTATTGATTTGCCAGTATCTACGGCTATAAAAGCATATTCTGAAAAGCATCCAATCTTCCATTCTTATTGGGATATGATTTGTGCTTTAGGTGATGGTGGTGTAGTTGTTGGGTTTGTTTTTACTATTTTTATGCTTGCCCGTCAGTTTTCTAATTATAAGCTTGCAGAAGTTGCAAAAATTAGTTTAATGAGTTCTCTTTTTGGTGGTTTATCTAATGCGATCTTCAAATTTATTTTTAACCGTCAAAGACCCGCGATTGGTTTAGATCCGTGGCATTTTTTTGCTTTTTTCCGTAGTTCAACTCATGATGTAAATGATTTAATGTATGCATTTAATAGCATGCCATCAGGCCATACTATTAGTGTTATGGCGGCAGTTGTGCCATTTATACTTGCATACAAAAATAAAAAATTTACTCCATTGCTTATTTTACTTCCATTCTTAATTGCTATTTCTAGGGTGTGTACGTTAAATCATTGGTTAAGTGATGTAATGCTTGCTTCTATATTTGGGATTGTTATTGGGGTTTCAGTATATAGGAGTAATGAATGGCGTTTAAATGAAAAGTAAGTTATCTGCTCTGTTCGTCGTATCACTTATTGCTATAGGTAGTGTTTTTGCAAATGAAGATTTTTTAACTAAGTTACATAATTTGTTTGGTGAAAAAGGTTCACCTACTCCAACTATTGTCAAGGCAACCGGTACTATAGAGGTTGCTTTTAGTCCAAAAAATGGCGCAACAAGTACAATTATTAAAGCTATTAATGAAGCCCAAAAAACTATTTTAGTTTCTGCGTATAATTTTACTTCAAAAGATATTGCAAAAGCGTTATTAAATAAAAAGAAGCAGGGTTTAGAGATAAAAATTATTTTAGATAAATCTCAAGTTACTCAAAAATATAGCTCAGCTACATTTTTTGCTAATCTTGGTTTTGATATGCGAATTGATATAAAACATGCTATATATCACGATAAAGTGATGATAATTGATGATAAAACAGTAATAACTGGTTCATTTAATTTTACTAAAGCTGCGGAAGAAAAAAATGCAGAAAACGTTTTGATAATAAGAAATAACCCCGAGTTAGCAAAACTTTATACAGAGGATTGGTTCCATAATTGGCAACTAGCAATTTCACGTGATGAATTTATGACTAAGAAGGGTTATAAAGTAAAAGTAGGTAATGAAAATGGAAATTAACCAGTTATTTGAAAATTTAAGCGATGAAGAGTCAGAGCTCACCTATCAATTACAAAATATTATAAAAAAAGAAATATACGATAGCAATGGCAATATTCCATTTAGTCGTTATATGGAACTAGCTTTATATTATCCAAAAATTGGTTATTATAGTAATCCTTTATTTAAATTTGGTGCTAAGGGCGACTTCATTACAGCTCCGTTAGTTTCGAATTTATTTGGACATATGCTGGCAACACAAATGAATGAAATTTTTTCTTTTGGAGTTCATGCTAATGTGATGGAGATTGGTGCAGGAAATGGTAAATTAGCGAGCGATATTTTAATTGCAATGGGCGATATTATTGATAAGTATTATATCCTAGAGCTAAGTGCAAATTTAAAGAGTTGGCAAAAAGAAACAATTGAAAATAAGGTTCCTCAATATTTACATAAAGTAATATGGTTAGATGCTTTACCTTCTAATTTTGAGGGTATAATTTTTGCGAATGAAGTTTTAGATGCCCAACCATGTGATTTAATATCCTTTGATAATGGTATTGCTCATGGTGTTGGTGTAACGATACGAGATGATAAATTTGCTTATGATACATATAAATTAAATGAGATTTCTAAAGAGTATGTATTAGATTTAAATTTAGACTATCATGATTATTTAACAGAGATACATTTGCAAAATAAAGCGTTTATAAATTCAATTTCACATACCTTAAAGCGAGGCGCATTAATTTTTATTGATTATGGAGTTGGAGAAAAAGAATATTACCACCCACATAAAGTTCGTGGTTCTTTACGTGGTTTCTTTCGTCAGCACGTGATTGATGATGTGTTGATGTATCCAGGACTAATTGATATAACAACAAGCGTAAATTGGACGAATATTGCACTAAGCGGTATACAGTCTGGATTAGAGCTTATTGGATATACTAATCAGGGGAGTTTTCTAATTAACTGTGGTCTGGTAGATATGTTATCAAATCTGAAGTCAACTATTAGTGATAGTCAATATTTACAGATATCTAATCAAGTTAATAAATTAATTTCACAAAATGAAATGGGTGATTTATTTAAAGTATGTGGGTTCAGCAAGGGCATTTCACAATCTGACTGGATAGGATTTAGCAATTTTGATAAAAGTTATCTACTGTAGCTAATCTGCAACTATTTTTTGCTTAAATGCTAATTTATTTCTAGTTTATTTTGAGGTGTTTTTGGTGTAATGTGCTGTATTGCTTAAATAAAAGTCAATAGAGTGTTTATCTGGGAATCTTTTGTTAGCAAGAACTTACATAACTATCTTATTGGATGCTGTGTTAAAATTTCACTAAGTTTTTTTAGGGACTAATTATGACATCTTCACGTCAAGTTAAAAATGGCTTTTGGAATATGCCAAAATCTTTTTATCCAATTTTTATGGTTGAATTTTGGGAACGTTTTGCATTTTACGGATTGCAATCAGTAGCGGTCTTGTTTTTTATTCAAAAATTTGGCCTAAAAGAGTCAGAGGCTACAGATTTATTTAGTTCTTTTTCTGGTATTATGTACGGATTGATGCTTATAGGTGGCATTTTAGGCGATAAGGTATTAGGGTTAAGAAGATCTTATGTCTTAGGTATTGTATTTTTAATGATAGGCTATAGTAGTTTTGCTTTTACAACTGATATAAGTGCTTTATATTGGGGTATGGGTATGATTGTAGTTGGAAATGTTTTATTTAAAACTAATGCTGGTAATTTCGTAAGCCGCTGTTTTGAGCCTGGAGATCCACGTATTGACTCTGCATTTACTTATTTTTATATGTCAATAAATTTAGGTAGTTTTGTTAGTATGATTTTAGTTCCAATCGTAGCGGAACATTATTCATATGGTGCAGGTATTGGTCTATGTGGTGGTGGTATGTTGATAGCTTTAGTCTTATACTTTATTTTTAGAAGCCATTTTGTTAAAAATGATAATCAAACAGGTAAAGAAGGAAGTGTATTAGTAAAAAACTCACTTGTATTAGTAGTTGCTATCGTTGCATTAGCTTCAGCTTATTTTGTTGGTAATTTATTAAAAGATCCTCATTTATCAAGAATCATTTTGTTTTCTGTTGCTGCTTTTACTGCAGTTATATTTTTTATTATTAGAGCTACGACTCCAACAAAGGTTGAAAAAACTGGGATGCTTTTAGCTTTTGTTTTATTAATGCAATCAGTATTCTTTTGGTTATTGTATATGCAAATGTCCACATCGTTAGTTCTGTTTGCAGTTCATAATGTACGTACTGATTTCTTAGGTGTAACTATTCCACCTTTAGTAACACAAAGCTTCAATCCGTTTTATATTTTTGCTTTATCACCAATTTTAGCTACTTGGTATGTAAATTGTGAAAATAAGGGCAATCCAATTTCTATTCCTGCCAAATTTGCAAGTGGAACTCTTGTTTGTGGGTTAGCGTACATATTATTAGCTGCTACTTGTATATTACATGATGATAATGGTCAGATATCGATGCTTTGGTTATTTTTAGGTTATGGCTTATACTCATTAGGTGAGTTATTAATCTCTGCAATTGGATTGGCTATGGTATCTAAGCTTATACCAAGTCGCCTAGGTGGATTTGCTCAAGGTGCATGGTTTGTAACTACAGCATTTGGTCAAAAAATTGGTGGTATCATATCTGGATATGCCACAATTGATGATTCAAAGGTAGTCGATAATATACAATCGCTATATGCTTATGAAAAATTATTTTGGGCATTAGGAATTGGTTCAACTATATTAGCAATTGTGTTTTTGTTTTTTGTCAAAAAGTTAGCTAAAACTATGACTGAAGTTACTGCACAAATTCGTTAATTTATATTTAGTTAATAAAAGTATACCCCACGTGAGTACCGTAAATACAGTATTGATGTGGGGTTTTTTATTTTGATGTAAGATTAGTTAGCTAGTAAATGATATAATAAGCAACTATATATTAAATATGTTTTATATGCTTGAGGTATTTCTATTATGGACTAGGAATACCGATAAAGAACTCTATGAAATTTACAGGCATATTAATAGTATTTTGAGAGTATAATAAAGTCCAAAATTGAAAGATGCAAAGTATATATGTTTAATCCAAGTGTTAGTGATGTACGTAATTTTTTCTTTGATACCTTTGAAAAAGGTCAAAATAATCAAAATTTAACTGATTTAGAAAAGATTGCTTACAGTATTATTTTAGAGCATCCAGAGTATCATCTCGTATTAGGTAACCGAGATAAATACTTAGGGCAAAATTGGGTCCCTGAATCTGGTGAAACTAATCCATTTTTGCATATGAGTATGCACGTGTCTATTTTGGAACAACTTTCAATTAATCAGCCATTTGGAATTAAAGACCTTTATTTAGGTTTATGCAAAAAATATGGTAATGAACATGACGCTGCTCATGAAGTTATGGATTGTTTAGCTGAAATGGTATGGCAAGCACAATATAATAATATGCAGCCAGACCCACAAGTATATTTAAGTTGCCTTAATAAAAAATTAGGTAATTAAATTTGTGGCATTTCAACTAGAGTTGAATTAAGAAAAATATTAAGAGAAAAATAAATGGAATTAAGTAAAGTTATTAGTGGGAAATTATTATCAGAGGAAATTCTGAAAGATATAGCAAATAAAGTTAGTGATATTAATAAAAGTGGTAAAAGAGTACCTTCTTTAGCTGTGGTATTAGTAGGTGAAGATCCTGCATCACAGGTTTATGTACGTAATAAAAAAAATGCGTGTCAAAAAGTTGGATTTACTTCATTTGAATATGTCTTAGCTGCAGATACGACTCAAAATGAATTAATTACATTAGTTGAAAAATTAAATGACGATAAAGACGTTGATGGTATTTTAGTACAATTACCTTTACCAAAGCATTTGGATAGTAAAATAATTATTGACACAATAAGTCCATCTAAAGATGTAGATGGTTTTCATCGATATAATATGGGCTCTCTTGCACTTAAGGATCCAAATGTTTGCCCATGTACACCACATGGTGTAATGTATATGTTAGATAGTATAAAAACTAATTATTTTGGCAAACATGCCGTAATTATTGGGGCTTCAAATATAGTTGGTCGTCCTATGGCACTAGAGTTAATGAATCGTGGTGCTACTGTTACAGTTTGTAATAGTAAAACAAGAAATACTTCTGAATTAGTAGCAGATGCTGATATAGTTGTTGCAGCTGTTGGTCTTCCAAACTTTGTTCAGGGAGACTGGATAAAAGATGGAGCAATTGTGATTGATGTAGGTATCAATCGTTTGGCAGATGGTAAACTATGTGGTGATGTGGACTATGAAGCAGCAGCAAAACGTGCCTCACATATAACTCCAGTACCAGGAGGCGTAGGACCAATGACAATTGCAATGCTATTAAAAAATACTTTAAGTATCTATCTAAAAAGCAAATGATACATTTTTTAAAGACTTTTTTAAAGAAAATTATGATAAATAACCTTCCTTTACCCGTTGATGTAATAGCTATATTACTAAAGCATAAAACATTATCTATTTCTGAGTTAATTTATCATTTGGCTATTGATAAAGACGAAGAAGCTCAATTCAAAAAAATGTTAAAGAAAATGGTTAGCCATAATGAAATAAAGATATCTGCCGATAATATAGTAAGTTTAATTAGAAGCTCACGACTTTGCGTATTTAAGGCTAATAAAGATGGCGGCGGTATTGCAGCAGATGTTGCAACAAAAGAGAATATTATTATCAAGAAAGAGTCAGATCATTATGCGATAGATGGTGATGAAGTAATGGTAATTAATGATGGTATTGATAAAAATGGATCTCAATTAGGAGTTATTACTGAGGTAATTAAACATAAAATTACACATTTAGTAGGTAGAGTAGAGCAATATAAAGATAAATATTACCTAATTAGTAATAATGACCATTTATTACATTATCCAGTTATAATTATTGGCGTTAATCAGGTTTTAAATTTTGGTGAAGTTTATAAGACTCGCGTAGTTAGCTATCCTATGGATAAGCAGTCATATTTTAAAGTTGAGATGATAAATACTTTAGGCGAAGATGGTGATGATAAAGTTTTTATCGAGCAAGTATTGATTGAATCAAATGTTCCATTAGAGTTTAGCTCTGAAACACTAAATTATGTTGCTGATTTAGCAGATGAAGTTTCAGAAGATGATATGGATGGTCGCCAAGATTTACGTCAACTACCTTTTATTACAATTGATGGAGAAGACGCTCGTGATTTTGATGATGCGGTTTATTGCGAAGCAAATCCAGATGGATCATTTTCTTTATCTGTTGCGATTGCAGATGTAGCGCATTATGTGAAGCACGGTTCTGCATTAGATATAGATGCATTTGATCGTGGTACATCTATTTATTTCCCGCGACGTGTTATTCCTATGCTGCCAGAAAAACTATCCAATGGATTATGCTCTTTAAACCCAAATGTTAGCCGTTTGGTAATGGTTTGCCATATGGATATATCAGCAGATGGTGATATGCTTCATTATGAAGTTGCAAACGCTGTCATATACTCTCATCATCGTTTAACTTATGATACAGCACAGTTATATATTGATGGAGTAGAAGAAGCACCTAGTGATATTATTCCGAATATGAGTGCTTTATATTTAGTTTATAAAGCTTTGTTAAAGTCACGTGCTAAGCGTGGAGCTGTTGAGTTTGAGAGTAGCGAACCATATTTCCAATTTGATGAAAATGGTGCTGTTGAAAAACTAGTTCCTCGTTCGCGTAAAGAAGCACATAAGCTAATTGAAGAATGTATGTTAGCTGCCAATGTTTCCGTAGCAAATTTCTTAAATGAACATAATCACGTAACTTTATATCGTAATCATGACAGACCAAGTGAAAAAAAATTTACAGCATTAAAAGGTTATTTAGATAGTCTTGCTATCAAATTTGATGCTAAACAAGAAACTGTAATTACGAAAGATTATCAAAGACTAGTGGATTCTATTCGTAAGCGTACTGATGCACCAATAGTTGAGCAAAATATACTGCGCTCTATGCAATTAGCAGAATATGCTTCAGATAATATTGGACACTTTGGGCTGGCTTATGAACGTTATTTACATTTTACATCGCCTATACGTCGATATCCAGATTTATTAGTGCATCGTGCTTGTAAGGCAGTTTTGGCTGAGAAAAGATATAGTTATTTACGCTCTATAGCAGATATGGCAGAACAAGTTTGTTTATGTGAGCGAAGAGCAGAGAATCTTTCACGTAAAGTAGATAGTTACTATAAATGTCGCTTTGCACAAAAACATGTTCATGATGAATTTGAGGGTGTAATTACGAGTGTTGTAAGTTTTGGGATTTTTGTAACTATACCAAGCTTAATGATTGATGGTCTAGTTCATGTAACAGAATTAGGTAGTGATTATTTTATTTTTGATGAAGTACATCATGCTTTGATTGGCAAATCTAGTGGTTTTAAATACTCAATCGGTGATATCATCAAAGTAGCTATTGCTAACGTTGATATGGATAAACTATTCATTGACTTGGAGTTGGCCAATACATATAAATAAAAATTATTTTATCGTTGATGCTATTGGCTTATTTATAATTCCTTGTGTAGGTGGTGTTGCTTTACATTTAATCAGTTTGTTACTATTAAAGTAACAAACTAGGTATGATCCTTTATCAGAGTGAAATTTAACTTGATCTAGTATAGAATCAGTATCACCGTTTGGTGCTATCATTGTCATAGCATCTCCTCCTCCAGGCTCACGATTTGCATACATACCTCCAGATGGTTCTTCATGCATGATAACTTTTGCATCTTTACAGTGAGTAGTGAGAGTATTTACTGTAATTTGCGATGTAAGTTTTAAGCCATTGCAATGATAGTTTGAAATATCTAAATTTACTGAACTCATTGCCAATGAAGTAGAAGCATATAATACACTAAGAAGTGCTAATAAATTTTTCATGAATGATTCCTTTTTTACCAAGTATAATAAATTCCAGATTGGATTTCAATTGGCTGATAATTATTACTTGGTACATTTAAAGCATTTTGTTTATACCACTGTTGTGCATATACGCCAAATAAATACAGCCCACGTAGTTGTGGAATAGGGTAGTTTAACACCAAATCTAATTCTTGTAGACCATTAGTTGCTAGATTGTCATTGGAAACATAGATATAATTTGGTTGAAATATTAGATTTGTCCCCCAATTGCCAAGCGCAAATTGCCCTGCTACTTTATACATATTCCCAGGCTGTCCAGTTGTTACCATATTATATGACCATGCTTCAGAATATAATGGATCAACTTGTAATGATTGTGTATATGGTGAAACAAATGCGCCTCCATTGTATGAGTTACTAGGTCCCCACATACTATTTGCGCTAAGATTTAGTTGGAATAGATCATAAGTAAAACCAGCTTTAATACCAGCGATATAACTTTGAATATTACCCCCATTGATTGATTGTGAAATTGAATTATTTTGTTGTAACCATTGCTGATTGGTACCTAATTGTCCTGAAATGCTAAAAGATTGTTTTTGATTAACGGGGAAGTTTATATTACCATCACCATATAATAATGTACCATAATTGTCAAATTGATAACCCCATAATCGAGCATTGTATTTTCCACTACTATCTGTATAATTGGCGCCTAATGCGACTGTCCCATTTGAACCTGTTGAATAATCATTATTAGTTTTTAGCCATGATGTATAATTGGTTTGACCTGTGAAACCTTGCTGAGCACCAAATTGTGCAGCATTGAAACCAAGTGCTGATAGTATCCACCCATTTCCGGCATAGACATTGATACCAATACCTTGATATGTTGTTGGAACAGTCAACATATTAGTATACATATTACCTGCAAGCCAAGGACTATTATCAAATGCAATATACCCTACGTCAATATTAATAATGTTACTATATTGATATTCTATAAATGCTTCTGATATTGTTACTGAGTTATATGTTGGTATGTAATAAGATGAATAGCGATTTGGATTGCCTGGGGTAATGGGGTTTATGACTTTATCATTAAAACTACCAATTGGATTCATTATAGACAATAAACCACCAGCTGAGAAACCATTTATTTGACCTGTTTGAGCAAAGATATTCCCACCGTAGGACTTACCTGATGCGGCATATTGGCCATCCCATTGATTGTAAGTTACTCCTGCAAAAACATTATATGTACCATCGGTAAATAATTTCTCCGCCCAATTTTGGGTATTATATTCACTTTCTGTTAAGTGTAACGTTCCACCTCCTGATAACATCCAGTTATATGGGTTTTGAAAGTAATTATAAGACCCAATAAATGATGCACTTGGATTTTGTAAGATTGGTACAATTGATGATTCTACTTTTATGGTTTTTGAGGTAGTTAATACTATGTTTGATTCAGTATTATTATCTGCAAATACTTGATTTATTGTAGATATTACAAATATAGCAAATAAGCAATGTTTTTTCATGTGTTCCTATATTAGTGTGGTATTTTGTTTATCATGCTAAATTGTAGATTATTTGATAAGATTTTTGTTATTGAATATTTAGATTTTATATGAATTAATTGGTAATTTGCTGTGATGTTAGATGCTAAATGCTATTATATCAAATACTTGTTTAAATTTGTTCTATATTGTGCAAATTTCTTTAATTGTTGTAAAAATGCAATTTATTGAAGTATACAATGTGCTTTAACCACCTATTTTATATAGTATAAATAATATATGCATTTTAAATAAGTATACTAATGATAAAATATATTACTAATAGTGATGTATGATAGATAATTATAAAATTTGGGGCTTATTATGAAATTAAAACCATTGTATTTAGTGTTGTGTGGATGTTCCTTTTTGTTGCTTAGCTGCTCATCAGGGAGTAGCGTAAATAATAGCACTTCAACATTGTCAATGACTCTTACACCAAGTGGACAAATTAATAAAAACCAAAATAAAAAACTGGCATTAAAAGCAAATAGTGGATTAGATGCTGCAATTTGTCAAGGGGGCAATTGTACTTGGTCAAATAGTGCTAATCAAAACATTATACAAGGCGAAACCGAAGCTGAATATTGTACTGGAACAAATTCTACATATGGTGGTACTGGTTATGAGTTAGGAGCTGGCGCTTATGGTATGAGCTTACCAAGTGGAATTGCTGCTGCTAAAACGGGTTATGGTAATACAGATGTTATCCTTGAGTTATTTAATACGCCGTACGCTAATATTACTAAAGAAATGCTGCAAAATTATTACAATATGGGTTATACAGTTGTATGGGTGTCTCCACCACAATATAGTGCATACGTAAACTATAGCGGTAATTATGCTAATGACAATATTCCAGCTTGGTATGGTGCTTATCAGCCAATGGATTTTGGTCAAATTGGTAATGCAAATAATCCGTTAAGTTATGGTAGTGCCGCAGATTTAGCAACTTTAGTAACCAATGCTCATGATATTGGCTTACAACTTATTATTGATTATGCAGTTCACCAATTTGCCCAACCAGGTGCACAAACTGGTATTAATGCAAATACTGCAACAGATTATTATGATGTCTATAGTGGGCAAACTTATAGTTTTGCAAATGGTAACACAGAGGTATTATCACAATTTTGGTGGCCTCAGACTAAAGTAACAAATTATATTCCATTTGGAAAAACAGCAACGACATGTGCTTCATTTTCTAATAATACAGAGGGTATTATCGCACTATGGGGAAATAATCCTAATGGTGCTAATTATAATGACGGTAATGTGAATAGCTTATCACCTTGGAATTCTGATTTTGCAGGAACTACTGGTTGGTTTAATAATATTTTGCCATCAGCATCTAATTCATCTAGTGGTTGGTCTGGTGCTTCATCATGCGGGACGCAGTCAGTTTTTGACGGTTATTCAGCATGGTTGCTAGGCTATAACTATGCTAGTGGTGCGATGAGTGCAGCAGCAAGTAGTACTACTGGTTTTAATATAGATGGATTTCGCATTGATGATGTAAGTGGCCAAAGTCCTACATTCTTTAATCAAATGTTTACTGATACAGCATCATATAATAAATCAACAAATATTTTCTTTGGGGAATACCCTACTAGTAATGCAAATGATTATAATAGCTATACAGCTATAAAAACAGCATCAGGTAATAATTCTTCTAATAATACATTCAAGATGTTAAATTTTCCACTATTAGCTGGATTAAATGGTGCATTTGCATTGGGGGCTGATTTGCAAGCATCATTAACCTCTATGATTAGCAGTAGTAATGCATATCAATCAAGTTCAAATGGAACTTTAGCTGGTAGTAATGCAATAAATCTTGTAATGGATCAAGATACTGTACCAGATAGCTTTGCATCTCGTGCAATGTGCCCATGGACAGGTACGAATGAGTTTCAAATGAATTACTATAATGCACCATTAGCTTATGGTGTAATTTTGGCTATGGAAGCAGGAACTCCTTTTGTTTATGCTGATTTACAAGCTCAAGCAAATGAAGGTATTAATTCATCTGGTGCTATGACATCTGGCTTAGGTAATGGTAGCGTATCGTACTGGAATGAAAATGAAGTAATCGCTGGTGTTTATTTTCATAATCAAGTTTTAGGTAAAACGATGGCATGGGGTAATATTTCATCTACAGATGAAGCAGATAATGTAGCTGCATTGACTCGAGGTAATAATTATTTCTTTGTTGTTAATAAATCAACGACTGTATATACAGCAACTGATACAGCAACTACATTAACTAATGGATGTTATATTGACCTTATGTCACATCAAATTGTTAATGTTAACAGTGGTGAGATTAATAATTTAATTGTGCCTGGACAGTCTGTAATGTACTTTGTACCTTACAATGGTAGTGTACCTAGCGGTACATCATTCTCTTGCTCTTAATTTCTACATGGTTAAGTCATGAAAACTAATATGCAAAAGAAGTTGAGTAATTTATTTTACATTATACTTGGGCTGCCTTCTACGGCAATGGGATTTGCTTTATGTATTCAAATCTCAGCATTAAGCTGGATTCTAAGTACTAAATATGGCTTGAAGATTGATCAAATTGGCTTGGTTTGGGCTGCTGGACCTATTGCAGGAATTTTAGGTCAAGTAATTATTGGCTTAGTTAGTGATAAAGTTTGGCTGTGGAAAGGTCGCCGCCGCCCATTTATTATTATTGGTGGAGTGATGTGTTCTTTAATGCTATTAGCTTTACCAAACTTAGATGTAATTTCCCATGCTTTGGGATTAAATGGTATTTTAGGTGTAGCAATTGTTGTTGCTTTATTACTTGATTTATCAATAAATGTAAGTTTTAATCCTACTCGTTCAATTATAGCAGATGTTACTCCAGATGGCGACGAACGAACCAAGGGTTATACTTGGATGCAAACTATTTCAGGAACATTTGGGGTACTTGCTTATTTAATAGGGGCATTGTTGGATAATTATGTGCTAATTTACGTTGGAGTTGGATTAGTTTTGGTACTTTCTATTTTGCCTGTTTTATTTATTGAAGAACCTCGAGAACTGGCAAATAATCGCGAGAATATAATGGCAAGTATTCAAATGAAAAGATCATTTGGTAAAATAATTATGGATATTCAACCATTGTGGGGGTTTTTGCTTTATGCCTTATATGGGATTATTAAGCGTATAACTGGTATTGAAAATAGTAATTATTATATGGAAGTATTTTGTCTAATTATTACATTATTTTTTATTTTTCATACTTTATTGCAAAAAGAATCAAATAAAGTAGGGGATGAAGTTGGTATTTTGGGGTTTAAAAAGATTCTAGCTGCGCATTCATTTACTTGGATTGGTGTGCAAACAATGTTTGTCTATATGTTTGCATATGTACAATATAAAATGCCATTGCTTGATAATTTAAAAATGGGGCAAATTGTTTCGATTGCTTTTTTGATTTTAAATATAACAGGTGCATTATTGCCTGTTGCAGTTTTAGAACCTTTAACACGTAAGATAGGTAGTGCTCGTACTCATGCTTTGTGTATTTTGACTATGTCGATAAGCTATGCATTAATGGTTTTTTTTGGCACATCGCCTATTATGATATATATTGTTATGGCAGTGATTGGAATTGGTTGGGCATCAACCATTAGTTTACCTTTTGCTATTATGACACAGAAAGTTGGCAGTAATAGAATTGGTTTGTATATGGGGTTGTTTAATTTATCAGTAGTCTTACCTCAGTTAGTAGCAAGTCTTGGTGTGGGACAATTATTGGCTAATACGGTTAATAAAGACTTAGTATTTATAGTAAGCGCAATTACACTTTTTATTTCTGCATGTTTATGGATGACAATCAAAGATAATAATATCAATGCTAATATAAATTATAAAACAACGTAATTAGTATAGAGGTTAAGTATATAATTTAGAATAAACTATAAAAACCACTAGTTCAACTAGTGGTTTTTATCAAGTTATTTAAAATCATTTCTTTCCCAGCTACCATATGTAGGATTAGGAATAGAAAAGTATTCTTGTCCGAGCTTATCAAAATATTTATCGTCTGGACTTAGCTGACTTATATCAGATTGCTTACTGTTTGGAAAATCTTGAATATTATCTCCAAAATAAGCAATAACTTTAAATCCTGGGAGATTATTTTTTTGTGCTACTATGCCCGTATAATTACCAGCAGCGACTGCTTCAAAACGTGGAGTTTTATTATGATCTTTATCACCATTAGCAAACACTACGTTATCAAAACAAAGGCCTTCAGATTTTAAGTTGTCAATTGTTGCTTGTTGTATTTTATCATCAAAAGTTCCATCACGATTTGTAACTAAAACAACCTTGCCACCCATTTTTTGCACTGAACATGTAAATTTTACTGATCCAGGAGTAGCTATTGAAACTTTTTTCTCCATAAATGGATACATAGTTTTAGGATTATAATTGCTGCAATTATCTACATGATCTTTTTCATATAAAGAATTATCTAAAACTGTTTCATCAATATCTAAAATTACACCCCATTTATTATTTTGAAGCTTATTTTTTTGCACCATTGCAGAAACTTTTTCTAATCCTATAGTATAAGTTTGTCTGTATAGAGCAGTTCTTTCTGCTGAGTCACGATACCACTTCACCGCATTATAACTTTGTGAGCTCTTCGGCGTTCCTATTATACATGTATTTGCGCTTTCATTAGCATAACAATGAGATACAGATATTCCAGTCATTGCTAGAATTCCAATCGCTCTTTTTAAGTTCATATTTATTCCTTAGTAATGTTTTTTTTGTTGTAAGCGGTTAATTAAATGAGTGTAAAATAAGTATCTTCTTTTATCAATTATTTTATTATTTACGGCATCTATAATAGCGCATTGAGGTTCATTTACATGTATGCAGTTATTAAACTTACATTTACCAATTAATTCACGCATTTCTGGAAAGTAGTGTGCTGTATCAGATACATCGAGGTGAAATAAGCCAAACTCTTGTAGTCCAGGACAATCAATTAAATCACTTGTTTCATTGATATGATAGAGGCTAGCATTAGTTGTGGTATGTGTACCGCTATTTTCATATTTAGCAATTTCGCCAGTTCTAGCATTTGCATTAGGATGAATTTGATTTGTAATAGTAGATTTTCCAACTCCAGATTGCCCTATTAAAACCGTAGTTTTATTTTGTAGAATTTGATGTAACTCTGAACAGTTATCTAGGGCACTTAATTGAATGATTTGATAGTTAAGTTTTTTATTATATAAGTTATGAATATCTTCACTAAACTCTGGTGTTTCTGCTAAATCCGATTTATTGATAATTACTATAGGATCTATCTCGCCTGATTCACAAGCTAATAAGCAACTATTTAGAAAGTTTATATTAAAATTTGGTTTAACTGCAATGACTATCAGAACTTGATCTACATTACTAGCTATCATTTTACTGCGATTTTGATCACTACGATAAATCAAGTTCTTACGTGGCTCTAACTCCATTATTTGAGCTTGGGTATCATTTATTATTTGTAAATCTACAATATCACCAACCACGTATTCAGTTTTTTTACCTTTACTTACGGTTTGATATCTTTTCTTATTAGATTCAGCAATGTATTGTCTCCCAAAGCTACTAATAATTAATCCTTCTTCAACTCTTGGTCTTTCTATTTTGTACGTTGTCATCTATATTTTATTTTTCAAGATTAGCTATTCTAAGTGCTGCAGGTGGATGTGAATAATAAAATTTAACATATAAGCTATCTGGGGTTAGGGTACTAGCATTATCACGATACATACTAACTAAACCAGAAATCAAATCGTTTTTGTTTGCATTTTCTTTAGCAAAATTATCTGCTTCATATTCATTTTTGCGAGACATTAAGCTACTAAGCGGAGCAAGTGGTAAACTAATAGTACTTGTTAGAATAAATAATAATAATAATCCTGTTGCATTATTCATGGTTTCAACTCGTAGGCTATGATAAAACCATTCTTGATTAATTAATAAGCTAAAAATAAATAGTCCAATTAATGTAATGCCAAATGAAACGATCATTTGTTTTACTATGTGCTTATGCTTGAAATGTCCTAATTCATGAGCTAGTACTGCGATTATTTCATCATGGTTTAATTGCTTTAATAAAGTGTCAAAAAATACAATACGTTTGCTATTCCCAAGACCAGTGAAATAGGCATTACCATGGCTTGAGCGTTTAGAGCCATCCATTACAAATACGCCTTGTGACTTAAATCCACATTTGGTCAGTAAATTCTCAATTTTTGCTTTTAATTCTAAATCTTCAAGCGGTGTAAATTTGTTGAATATTGGTGCAATTAGTGTAGGGTAGATTACTAGTAGTAATAAATTAAATACAACTAATACACCCCATACCCATATCCACCAAGTGTTTCCTAGAGAGCCCATTAACCAAAATACTAAATATAATAATGGTATGCCAATTGCTAATCCCACCATCATACCTTTAATTTGATCTCCGATAAATAAGCCAAGAGTCATTTTATTAAAACCAAATTTTTGTTCGACTTTAAAAGTTTTATACCATTCAAATGGTAAACTTAATATACTAGAAACTAACATATAGCTAATAATAATTAGTACTTCACTACTTAAAGGATAGCTTATGAGTGCTGTTTTTTGTGCAATAAATTCAATTCCACCACCAAATGTAAATGCAAATACTAGTAATATACTAAAAGTGAGTTCAACACTCGCTACTCTTAATTTAGTTAATGAATAATTTGCGGCTTTTTGGTGCTCTTGCAAAGATATATTTTTATCAAACGGGGGCGGTACTTTGCTGTAGTTATTGCTTATTGCTAATGTTTGACGGTAATTTAAGTAGCGTTTTAGGATTAAATCTGCAAAGATTAAACCCATGAAGATTAGATTAAAATGTTCCATAAGTATTGATCTGGTATTCTTATAATAATATTTTATGAGTGCTAATTATAGCATATATAAATATAAATGATTTACGGCTAATTTAAAATATTTATTTAAAGTTTAATCGTTACGAATAATTTATAAATGAATAATTATTTATGTTTTTGATTTATGTGTAGAATTGATTTAACGTTTGAATTTTAAAATTGAGGATTGATCATTGTTTTACTGTTTTGTTGGTTTTTACTACGTTACTTGTATTGCGCGAGGCGTTTATGTACGATGTTTTTGTTTTTTTGTGTGTATTATAGTATAATAACTGGCGCCTATTTGCAATGTTTAATTGTGGTTTTTAATTTAATGATATACTTTGTGGCTTTCTGGAGTTTTTTATGAAAAAAATGTTCTTCTTATCTTTATTATTTATTAATCAAATGATTTATGCCTCTACTCCAGATGTTTATAATGAAGTAATTAATAATGCTGGAAATGATATTGAAAACTACTCTTCAGAAAATCGGGATGTACAAATTGAGATTTTTTATAATAAAACTAATAGCAAAGCAACGGGGTATGTAAATAGTTTAGTATTATGCAATGTACTTGGTTGTAAAACGTATAAATACAAACCATTTGAAGTAAAAGTTGTGCCTACCGAAGTATCTTACGCTTATTTTAAAGCTCCTATTTCAGATGGAACTATGGCTGGATTTATTTGTAGCGATGCATCAACCCCATGTTCAAGTCGCGTATCTTTTGATATGAAAACACAGGGTAAATCTGATTTTGAAACTAAATTTCTTATGCAAAATAAAACCCCAATTCAGATTAAGAGATTAAGTAAGTCTTATTTATAGTAAAGATTCTAAATATATATTATATTTCAGATAGATATGTTTGCAAAATACTGCAGGCAGCCAGTTGGTCTAGCTTTCCATGTTGTTTACGAGCATAAATGTTTTGTTCATTTAATAAGCTACTAGCGTGCATAGATGTAAAATCTTCATTTACCATAATGACTTCTCGATTATATTTTTTTGAAATACGCTTAGCAAAGTTTTTAATAGTATTAATTAGCTGAATTTTTTGTGGGTTATTTGACTCGTGTGGCATCCCTAGAACAAATAAATTTGGCATCCATTCTTTTATAATCGGTTCTAAAGCATCAATTTTTGCCCACATACTTTCACCTTCAATAGTGATAATTGGATGTGGTATTTTGATTAAGGTATTTCCTATTGCAACGCCAAGTCTAGCATCGCCATAGTCAAAAGCCATAATAGTTAGTTCATTAGGCATAGCCATGTCCGCCAGTAAAGTCAAAGTAGGCTATATTATTTACGCCTGCAATTTTTAATGCATATTGATAGCGATCAGCTGGTGGTATTTCATTAATTAATTGTGCCGCTATATTATCTATAACTAACCAATTATTAAATCTAACTTCGCTTTCAAGTTGTAATGTTTCCCACATGCAATACCCAGCTGTAAACATTAGTGGATTAACCGTTGTATCATTAGCGATTTTTTTAATTGTTTTATCATTGCCTGTTAATAATAATTCATCTGTGGTTTCGTTATGATATAAAATGAAACCAGTTTTTAGATCAACTGGGCCGCCAAGGCACACATTTTTATTAGACCAATTTTGATTGTAGTTAATAAAATCAATATCTATCAATGGTAAATCAGTTTGTTCGTTAATATCTTTATTGATAATAACACCTACAGCTCCGCCAATTGTACTATGCTCAGTAATATATATAACACTTTCATTAAATATATTACTTTTTGTATTTGGCATGGCAACTAAACACTTACCTCTAAAATTCTTATTTAATTCAATTTGCATGCGTACTCCATATTAATTTATTGTTTTGTTTCTTCTGTATGTTTTATTGCTTCTATTAAACTTACGCTGACAGTTGTAGATACACCTTTTTCTTGCATAGTTACTCCAACTAGTTGATCTGCCATCTCCATAGCTAAACGATTGTGAGAAATATATACAAACTGGGTTTTATTTGATAGTTCTTTGACTAAATTACAAAAGCGCTGAGTATTTGCATCATCAAGTGGGGCATCAACTTCGTCTAATAAACAAAATGGAGCTGGGTTTAAGCTAAATAATGCAAAAATAAAGCTCATAGCAGCTAATGCTTTCTCGCCACCAGACAGTAAGTGTATTGTAGAGTTTTTCTTACCTGGAGGTTCAGCATAAATTTGCATTCCAGCACTTAGGATATCTTTATCGGTTAGTGCTAAGCGGGCATTTCCTCCTCCAAATAATGTCCTGAAATATACTATAATTGCCTCGTTAACATCATCAAACGTTTTTTGTAGAAGTTTACGAGTTTCGTTATCAATATGGCTAATAGCGTCTTCAAGAGTGGTTTTAGCTAATTGTAAATCTGAAATTTGTGCGATAAGCTCTTGTTCTTTACTATTTGCATCATTTAAATCTTCAATGGCTTTTAAATTAACTAATCCTAAATCTTCAATTTGTTTTTCAAGAACTTTAATTTTAGCATTAATTTCAGTGACTGATTTATTATTCTGATTAACTAACTCAGCTAAAGTTGATTCATCAATTTCATCATTTTCAATTTGCTCTTCATACGTAGATAAAAGAATTTGTTGTTCTTGTACACGAAATTTAGTTTGATTAATTTTTTCTAAATTACGTTGATAATTGCTATTTATTGCTCCAGATTTATTTTTAAAATTGATGATGATATCTGATAATTTATTTAGCTCTTCTTGTACCGATTGCATATTTTTTGTTACTTCAGCAATTTCTTCTTGTAATTTGATAATTTCTTGAGCTTGGTTGTTATTGCTACTTTCGCTTCTTTCTTTAGACAACTCACTTAAGCGATTTTTAGCTGCTTGGAGTTGTAAGCTTTTTTCTTCAATCATATTTAGAGAGTGTTGCTGCTGTTGTTTTAATAATTGATTATCAACGATAAGCTTATTTGAGCGAGAGTCTATTTCTTGTAAGCGGTTTTTAGCTAACTGCAAAGATGTTTCAGCTTCAACCTTTTCTAATTCTATACCGTAGTTAGAGTTAGAGTTTTCTTCATAATTAATTTGACTATCATCCAGCTTTATTTCAAGTTCTTCGATATCGTCGCTTAAGTGACCAATATCATTTTGCAATAACTTTAATTCTTGGCTTACACGCTCTTGGTGGCGTTGATTTTGTAAATAAATTTGCTCTTGTTTTGTAAATTCTAGTTGTAAATCATGCTTTTTACTAAGTAGTCGTTTAAGTTTTGCTTCGAGACTTGTTACATCGTTTTTAAGGTTTTGCTCATTTGTTTGCTTAAGGGCTAAAGATGCATTAACTGTTTCTAGCGTGATTTGTACGTCTTCAGAATGTTGTTTCAGTTTTAATATTTCATTTTGTAGCTGAATTAAATTATTGCCGCCATGATTTGGATTATAAATAATAAAGTCACGAGTTAATAAGTGTCCATCTAATGTCACACCAATTTCATTATTATGTAATTTATTTGCTTCGGTTTTATCAATTAATTTTACATTGTTTAGGTAACTATAAAGGTTATTAATAGCATTATTATTTATTGTAACATATTCAGCAAGGCTCCCAGAGACAGTCGTTAGTGATGCTGAATTTTCCCACCATAAAGCAATTTTTTGCTGAGGTACATCTTCTATGATATAATTATTTGTAACTATTTTTGCAGTTAAAATATTATTTATAGCTGCTTCAACAGCTTTTTCATAGCCATCTTTTACTGTAATGTTTTCCCAAATTTCACCACTATGAATTATATCTATATTAACGCTTTCGTTATTATTTAAAAGCTTGCTAATGGTAGTAATTTTTGCTTCAACAGCAGCTAATTCTTTGTCACTATCAGATTTTTGTTTGTTTAATACTATTAATTCATCTTGTGAGGACTCAAGTTTTTGTGATTTTTCTTCTAATGTAAATTCACAAGTAACTAATTCGTCATTTACTAAATCAATTTCTTCTTTGATAAAATGATAATCTTGATCAAAGTCCAATGTTTGAGTTTCTTGTTCAAGCTTTGCTAAACGAGCTGACAAATTACTTTTTTGTTGTCGTTTGTGGCTTAAGCTATTATTGAGTAAATCTAACTCATGTTTTAAAGCACTTAGTAATGTTTGGCGATTTGCAACTTGAGTTGCGATTTTGTCATATATCTCTTGCTGATCTTCCACCATTACTTGTTGATTTTCTCTTTGAAAACCTATCTCGCTTAGTTCTATTTGGTTATCATCAATTTGTAATAAGTGTTCTTCTGCTTGACTTTTTAGTAATTCAATTTCATGATTAATATCATTTTCTTTAGATGCCAAGTCAACCGATTCGTTTTCAAAACGTTTTAATAAATCACTATAATGTTTATAACGTTCTTCAACTCGAGCAAGGTTTGTGCGTAATTCGTTGAATTGGCTAACTAAATCTTGAAGCTCAATTTCCTTTTCTATTTTCTTATCTTGTTCAATTGCTAATTGTTCGTTGATTTCTTCTAATTGATAACCAAGTACTCTTAATTCATCTTCGCAATTACCAATAAACTGACTTGCATCAGTTAAAATACTTGTTGCTTCTTTGATTTTAATAGCTAGTGAGAGGAGCTTAGTTTGTCCTAATTCTTGAGATAGATTTTGATGTGTAGTTGCAACTTGAGCTTGCTCTTGTAGTTTTTCTAGTTGGTTGATAATCTCACTATGAATATCTTCTAAGCGTTGTAAGTTTTCTGCGGTATCAGCTAAACGCAATAATGTTTCTCGTCGACGCTCACGATATTTTGATACTCCAGCCGCTTCTTCAATAAAAGCACGCATGTCTTCAGGCTTAGATTCAATAATTTTACCTATCATGCCTTGTTCAATTACTGCATAGCCTTTTGTTCCGACTCCAGTACCCAAAAATAAATCAGTAATATCTTTACGACGAACTTGTTGATTATTTATATAATAAATTGATTCACCTTGACGTGAAATTAGCCGTTTGATAGATACTTCATCATAAGTGTTCCATAAGCCATGTAATGATTTTTGTGTATTATCAAATACTAATTCTACGGTAGCTCGTGAAACAGGTTTTCGCTTGATAGAGCCATTAAATATGACATCCATCATTGATTCACCGCGTAATTGGCGTGCTGATGACTCACCTAATACCCAACGCACTGCGTCAATTACATTTGATTTGCCGCATCCATTTGGACCCACAATTCCAACAAGTTGGCCATAGACATCGATAGCTGTTACATCAACAAAGGATTTAAAACCAGATAATTTTACTTGTTGTAATCTCATGAACACCCGCAAATTAATAAAGACAAAACAAACGCGTATTATATCATTCTACAATTATGATTATGGTTCTATATGATAGAATCTAGTTGTCATCACTTATTATTCGGATTTATAAAAATGGGAAACAGAACTATTGTAGATATTACGGCTATAGATGTTACGAAAAAGGATTATATTTTTTGGTCTATAAATATGGCAAAGACTCTTGGTTATATATGTGTTTTAGTTGATAGCTTTGGTAATGTCCTAGATTACTCTCCAAATATTAAGGAGTTTTTAAATTGTGAGAAATTACCAGAAATCGGTAGTTCAATATGCCAAAATAGCATTTGTGGCTTGTTTACTATCTACGAGCAAAAAAAAGATTTACTAATGACTCAGCATGATGAAATAATTTCTAAAAAAAGCAAGCATATTTTTCTTGAAGTATTTCAGGATATTAATGATGTTCGTCGATCTATTATTAGTTATAAGACGCCGATATTTGATGTAAATGGTAATTTTATTGCTATTCATATACAGTATAAAAATTTTTCGGTGGCTCGGTTAGCAAACTTAGGTGCTAAATTTTTTCAAACTGGTGGATACCCACTAAATCGTGATGAATTTCAAAAATATGAGCTAACCCGCACTCAAAAAATGGTTCTGTACCTTTATGCAAGAAATTATAGTTATACAGATGTTTCTATCTGGTTATCTAGATTTGGCTATAAAGTGTCTCCAGCAGCAGTTAATAAACATTTACATAATTTAAAAAATATCTTTGGGGTTGAATCAAATGAGGCATTACGAGATATGTCGTTTAAGTTAGGCTATGATGTTGCAATACCCGCAGAATTTATTCCATTAGGATCTTGGGATATTAGCAATGATGTTTTTGATTTATGGCTTTGTTGATATAAGAATAGTTTATCTAATATCACTTATATCATTAATTAATAGTTATGTAGTATGATAAAATCAAGGCAAAATTTAGTATAAACAAATTATATAACTTTAATTTAGTTGTTAGGTATAAAACAGAAGATATAAAAATGATTTTTGATAAAGAATTTGATGTAATAGTAATTGGCGGTGGTCATGCTGGAACTGAAGCATGTTTGGCATCTAGTCGTATGGGATTAAAGACATTATTACTGACCCATAATATTGAAACATTGGGACAAATGTCATGCAACCCCTCAATTGGTGGAATTGGTAAAGGGCATTTAGTCAAAGAGGTTGATGCTTTAGGTGGTGTTATGGCTCGTGCAGCCGATCATTCAGGTATTCAATTTCGTATTTTAAATAGTAGTAAAGGTCCAGCAGTTCGCGCAACTCGCGCTCAGGCTGATCGGGTATTGTATAAAGCATATGTGCGTTATGAATTAGAAAATCAGCAAAATTTAACTTTATTTCAACAAGCCGTTGATGATTTAATTATTGAAAATGATAAAGTTACTGGAGCTGTAACTCAAAGCGGAATTATATTTAAAGGTAAGACTATCGTACTTACTTCTGGGACTTTTCTAGGTGGTAGAATCCATATAGGTTTAGATAATTATATTGGTGGTAGAGCAGGAGATCCTGCATCAATTAGACTCTCTGAAAAATTGAGGGATTATAACTTACCCGTTGGACGCTTAAAGACTGGAACACCACCTCGTATAGATGGCAGAACAATTGATTTTAGTGTTATGGAAGAGCAACCAGGTGATAGTCCAACTCCAATATTTTCTTTCCGTGGTAAGAGTTCAGATCATCCAGAGCAGGTTTCATGTTGGATAACCCATACTAATTCAAATACACATGATATTATTCGTAGTGGTTTTGATCGTTCGCCAATGTTTACAGGTGTAATTGAGGGAGTTGGACCTCGTTATTGCCCATCTATTGAAGATAAAGTTAATCGTTTTGCAGATAAAGATTCACATCAAATATTTTTAGAGCCAGAAGGCTTGACTACACATGAATATTATCCAAATGGAATATCAACTTCATTACCATTTGATATTCAGTTACAATTAGTTCGTTCAATGAGAGGGCTTGAAAATGCGCATATTTTACGCCCTGGTTATGCTATTGAATATGATTATTTTAACCCAACTTATTTAAAATCAAGTTTAGAGTCTAAAATGATCCATGGGTTATTTTTTGCAGGCCAAATAAATGGCACTACAGGTTATGAAGAAGCGGCTGCACAAGGCTTGCTGGCAGGAATAAATGCAGGGCTTTTAGCTCAGGGTAAAGATAGTTGGTGTCCAAAACGTAATGAAGCTTATCTTGGTGTAATGGTTGATGATTTGATAACAAAGGGTGTGACAGAACCATATCGTATGTTTACTTCTCGCGCAGAATACCGTTTACAACTTCGTGAAGATAACGCTGATCTACGATTAACAGCAAAAGGACGTGAGCTTGGTGTTGTAATGGATGATCATTGGGAAATATTTTTACGCAAGCAGGAAGCTGTTTTTGGTGAAATAGATCGTTTGAAAAAATTATTCATTTATCCTGGAAATATTAATGGTACCTCCTTCGAGGCGTTAATTGGCGGAAAGATAGAACGAGAGTATTCTTTACACGATATGTTAAAAAGACCTGAATTTGATTATAATAAAATTAAACAATTTCCAACTTTTGGAGATGGCCTAAGCAATGATGAAGTAGTTTGTGAACAAGTAGCAATCCAAATTAAATATGCTGGCTATATTGCTCGTCAACAGGATGAGGTTGGGAAGCAGTCTTATCTTGATGATATAAAGTTACCAAACAATGTTGACTATAATCAAATTAGCGGGTTATCAGCAGAAGTTATTCAAAAAATTGCTAGGTTTGTGCCTGAAAACCTTGGTCAAGCATCTCGCATTTCTGGTATTACTCCAGCTGCAATTTCACTACTACAAGTATATGCTAAAAAAGGATTCCCACGAAAATGATAAGAAAACATGTACAGAGAATTCAGCGAAATAAACATATGCGAGAAATGTTTATTTATGGACTAGTTGGTATTTCAGCACTTATTATGCAGGATGCTATTTTTTTAATTGGTCCAAAGTTTGGAATATATCCTACTATCGCTATGATAATTGGTAATTTAGTTGGAATGTTTATATCTTACTATGGTCATAGTAAGTTTACGTTTCGTAAATCAAGTTATTCAAAACGTGAATTTATCAAATTTGCAATAACTTCAATAATTGGATTGATTATTAATGCCAGCGGAGTAAGAATAATAACTAAAGTATTAATGTTAAATCATATATGGGGTTTATTACCTACATTTATAACACCAATTATTACTTTTTTAATTAGTAAGTTTTGGGCTTTTAGAGTGAAATCTTAGGATGTTGTCATGATAGTAAAATCTAGGTTAAGTTTACGTCAAGTTTTTGCTATGACTTGGCGTGTAGATATTCTTATGTTAGCCTTTTGTGTATTAATTTATTATGTTGATGCTTATGTATTTGTAAAATTTACTATGCCAATAGGCTACCCCGCATTTATGGGTACTGCTATTGCATTTTTTATAGGTTTTAATAATGATCAGGCCTATAACAGGTGGTGGGAAGCTCGGATAATATGGGGTGGGCTCGTTAATGATTCACGAACATGGGCACGTAATTTATTGGCATATAGTGATAATAATGAGCTTAATCATCGTATGGTTCGTAGACATCTTGCTTTTTTATACGCTACGGTTTCATCTTTGCGCAAAGATGGTAGTAGGGTTTACTTAAAATATGTAGATGATGCTGACGTTGTTAAAATTAAAGATAGCGAACATATACCTAATAAATTACTTCAGTTTCAAGCCGAAGATTTAGCATTTCTACATCGTAGTGGTGCATTGAATGATTTTTCATTTAATTCATTAAATTTAATCTTACAGAATTTTTGTGATGGAATGGGTAAGTCAGAACGTATTAATAATACAGTTTTTCCTATTACATATGTTTTTTTTACGCGCTTATTTATTTGGATATTTATTGCCTTAATTACTTCATCTTTAATTGAGTTAGTAGGTATTCATTCTGTATTATTAGGTTGGTTTGCTGGATTTGTTTTTAATGTAATTCATCTTAATGGTCAAGAGCTGGTAAATCCATTTGTGATAAGTAAAATGACCGTACCAATAGCAAGTATTTCGCGTAATATTGAGATTAATTTATTACATATGCTAAATGATCCGAATGTGCCAAAACCTTTGCCATTAATTGAGGATGCTTATTCAGTATAATATTTTTAGGAATTTTTATGACAGTTAGAACTCGTTTCGCACCAAGTCCTACAGGTTTTTTACACCTCGGGGGAGCTAGGACAGCACTTTTTTCTTGGGCATATGCCAAAAATAAAAATGGGAAATTTATTCTTAGGGTTGAAGATACGGATGTAGAACGCTCTACTCAAGAATCCGTTGATAGTATTATAGATGCTATGGATTGGCTAGGGCTTTCACATGATGAGGGGCCATATTTCCAAATGCAAAGAATGGAGCGATATAAAGAAGTAATTCAACAAATGCTTGAAAGTGTTAGTGCTTATTATTGCTATTGCTCAAAAGAAGAGCTCGACACTATGCGTGAAGAACAGATGGCTCGTAAAGAAAAGCCTCGTTATAATCGTAAATGTTTAAATAATGATAGTGTTGATAAATCACGAAATCCAGTAGTAAGGTTTAAAAATCCAACTGATGGTGTCGTTGCATGGGATGATTTAGTTAAAGGTCGTATTGAAATAGCGAATACTGAGCTTGATGATTTAATTATTGCGCGTTCTGACGGTACTCCAACATACAATTTTTGTGTAGTAGTTGATGATTGGGATATGGGTATAACTCATGTAACACGCGGTGATGATCATGTTAATAATACACCTCGCCAAATTAATATATTACAGGCGCTTGGAGCTCCTATTCCACAGTATGCACACTTACCAATGATTTTGCGTGATGATGGTCAAAAAATGTCAAAACGTCGTGATCCTGTTAGTGTTATGCAGTATAAAGATATGGGGATTTTGCCTGAAGCATTATTAAACTATTTATCTCGTTTATGCTGGGGGCATGGCGATGTTGAAGTATTT
>JAQUVM010000089.1 GCA_028693355.1 Burkholderiales bacterium | reverse complement strand
CTCACAAAAGACAAACCAGCTTTTGAATCGCGACGAGTACGAACCCAACCTTTTACTTGTACTTGGCTACCAACAGTAGCGCTACCTGATAATAATTGCTTAACTGAATAAACAGTCATGACATTTCCTTGTATCTTTAAAAATTATTTAACCTCTGATTATACCGCACTAAACATTTCATTGCTTAGTTATAATCTCTTTATTCTGAATCAACTCAATCTTATATCCGTCTGGATCAGCAACAAAGGCAATCACAGTCGAGCCATGCTTCATTGGGCCTGGTTCACGAGTAACTATACCACCATTTTCTTTGGCAATTTCACAGGCCTTATAAATATCATTACATCCCAGTGCAATATGCCCAAACCCATTTCCTAAATCGTAGCTATCTGTATCCCAGTTATGCGTAAGTTCTATGACTGCATTGTTTGATTCATCACCATAACCTATAAATGCTAATGTAAATTTACCATCAGGATAATCATTTCGACGTAATAACTCCATACCAAATGCTTTTGTATAAAATTCAATACTTTTATCTAAGTTACCAACTCGTAACATTGTATGTAAAATCCTCATAAGTTCCTCATCTTTATTATTTTTAAAATTTATTTCTTAATTCTCTTAGTATTTTAAAACACTCAAAACCATTATCAATATTCAAATTATATTTCTGTTGAATACTTAATTGTATATCTTTATCATGTGCACGTAAAAATGGATTATATTCTTTTTCATAACCGAGCAAAGTAGGTAAGGAATTACCGTGCTTATTTAATTTATGTTCGATATTATCATAAAGTTTTGTATATCTATCGTTCTGTAAAGTCATACAAAAAGCTAAATTATTTAATGTATATTCATGTGCAGGATAACATAGTATATTATCATCTAAATCCTTAATTTTATTTAATGATGTGAAAGCTGCATCAAAGTCGCCAGTAAACACGCGACCACAACCCAGGCTAAATAAAGTATCCCCACAAAACAAATGTGACTCATCAAATAAATAACAAACATGCTCATATACATGACCAGGTGTCGTAATTACTCTAAAGCTCGGAAAACAACTTATGTGAAGAGGATCATCATCTTTCATTTGCAAATCATGATTACCATAAACAGATACATCTGGATATAACTCAAGTAATCTTTCAACCCCTCCATTATGATCAGCATGGAAATGAGTTAATAAAATTGCTGATAACTGCAAATTATTCTTACGTAAAAATTCTTGAACCTCTATAGCGCTACCTGGATCAATAACTATAGCTAAATCATTCCCATGAATAATCCAAATATAATTATCATTAAACGCTTTAACAAATGAAATTTTATACTTAATTTTAATATCTCCAATTTATCCGCATTACATATCATAGACCCATAGCTTCTCAGCTTATGAATAAAAATGAAGAGTTATATTAACCAATAAATTTTTTATGAATTATAGGTACTACATCCAAGATTTTTTCGCTAGGCACCAAAACACTTATATTAATATTACTTGCGCTATAAGATAACATTTGCACAGGCACATTTGCTTCTTGAAATATATTAAATAAGTCTTGCATAAGATTAGGTGTTTGCATAATTTTTTCACCGACTAAAGAAATTGTTCCAAATTTATCTAGATAATCAGTTTTTGCAAATTTATTTAATTCAATTAAAGCCTCATCCAGCAATCCTATATTATCAAGAGTGATTGATACACTAACTTCAGAAGCAGATAATAAATTAGCCGAAATACCTTTTTTAGTTAATATAGCAAATACTTTTTGTAAAAACCCTTTTGACAAAAACATATCAGCTGAGTATATATTTAGTAGTGGAGCTAATTTACGCCATGTAACTGATTTAATAATACCATCACTATTATCAGCATTTCCAGTAATAATAGTTCCTGTATTATCTAAATTAAATGTATTTAATACTCTAACAGGTATACCAATTTTTACAGCTGGTTGAATTGTGCGAGGATGAAGCACTTTAGCACCAAACATAGCGAGTTCAGCTGCTTCTTGATAAGATAAAGACTTCAATAGCTTAGCTGATTGAATAACTCTAGGATCAGCAGAGTAAACGCCATTTACATCAGTCCATATTTGTACTTCATCACTATTTGTAGCATAAGCTATGATTGCAGCTGAGTAATCTGACCCACCGCGACCAAGCACAGTTATTTCACCTTTAGTAGTTGCTCCAATAAAACCTGTAATAACTGGTACTATACCGGCATCAACTAAAGGTAAGATTGCTTTTTTACTAGCTTTTACAGTTGCAGCATCAATAAAATCTGCTCCACCAAAATTATTATCGGTAATAATACATGACGTGGCTAAAACTTGTTTAGCATTTATATTCTTTTTTTGTAAATATAAGCTAATTAATGCAGAGGAAATTTTTTCACCAAATGAAACTACGCTATCATGACGTGCAAATTGATTTGTAAAACCTATTAATAAAATTTGTTTTAATTCTTTTAGAAAATTACCCACTATAAAATGAGCATCTTGTTTAGCAGACTCATCATTCACAAATACAGTATCAATCCAATTATCGTGTTTTTCAATAATCTGTTCAATAATATTTTGCTGTTCTGAATCAGAATTAACAGCATTTATTTTTACCAATAAATCGGTTATACCACTTAAGGCAGATACTACTAAAATAGGTTTTTCATCTATATGCTTTTTTACCAAAATAGCTATATTAGCAACACTCTCCGGTTTAGTTACAGAAGTACCACCAAATTTAATTACAAACATAATCACCCTCCATTGCTTTATTATATGAACTTTATTTGTGCAGTGCCTTATTTTACCTTATTTGCAGCACAAGCTACTAGTTTATAGGGATAAAAACTCTATTCTATGCTAAAATCTTGCCTAGTTTTACAAGGACATAGAATGACAATCCAATGGTTCCCTGGTCATATGAATCGTGCTAAAAAAGCCATTCAGGAATTAACAGAAGAAATAGATGTAATTATTGAGTTACTTGATGCAAGAGCACCATTTTCAAGCTGCAACCCACTTATTCAAAATATAATTAAATTTAAACGCAAAATTAGAATTTTAAATAAAAGTGACTTAGCTGATCCTAAAATGAGTCAAATTTGGCTAGATTATTTTAAATCACAAGATAATACAACCGCTATTCTTGGCGATAAAGATAAGAAAAAGCAACGTGATCGTATTATTAAAATCTGTAAAGATTTAGCACCAGCTCGCGGAACTAGTTTTGAAAAGCCACTACGCGTCATGATTACAGGAATACCAAACGTTGGTAAATCAACTCTTATAAATCAATTAACAGGGAAGAAATCTGCAAAAACAGGTGATATTCCAGCTGTAACAAAAGCAAATCAACGCCTATATGTAAATGATACTTTTATTATTTATGACACCCCTGGTATGATGTGGCAAAAAATCCGCTACCCACAGGTTGGCTATAATTTAGCTATATGTAATAGCATAGGACGCAATGCTCTTGATGAAGAACTGGTTGCATTATATTTGATAGAGTTCTTACAAAATAGTCAATACAAAGAAATATTTGCTGAACGCTACAAATTAAAGCCAGAACATCTCGAATTAGTACCAGGCAAACTTATTGATGTATTAGCCAATAAGCGTGGTTGCATTATGAAAGGCGGCATAATTGACCGTCAAAAAACCAGTGAAATTGTTATTCAAGATTTTCGGGATGGAAAATTAGGCAAGGTTAGCCTTGAAACTCCTGAGCTATGGGAAAAGTGGATAAGCGAATTCATAGAGGAAGAAGAGCTATCAGAAGATGAGGAAAATCAGGAAGAACAACACATTAAAGAATAATCTCCCATAATTAGCATTTAGTTAGTATAGATAAATAGCAAAAATCTATACTAACAATTATACCAAACATAACCCCTTCTATTACCATCCCCATTAAAGCACTAATTTAATTAACCATTATATTGAAATGATATAATAACTACTACAATAAATTAAGTTGCATACATGAGTAATAACCACTTACCTTTGTAAGTTTACTTAATTCAATTCGTATATGTGAAGAAATGCCTTTAAAGCATTTTGCAGAGTTACTAGAGTGCTTTCAATGGCTCAAAGATAATGAGTTAGATGAAGTAGATAAAGAACATATAGCAGAAGAGATGTCAGATATATTAAATTATCTGATACTTCTAGCTGAATCTTTAAATATTGATTTATTTAAATCTGCGTTAAATAAAATAGAGCATAACAATGATAAGTATCCTATTGAAAAATCAAAAGGGTCAAGAGTTAAGTATAATAAAATTTAATAATTAGTCTTTAATAGAATCATTAAGCAAAACACCTACATACATATTTTTTTATCTTATAAAAAATATATACTATTAAATTATATACTTAAAAAATGTATAATTATTTCATTAAAAATGTTACTCATAAAATTAGTATTATTTCCGTAATATACAATTCAATTTGATAAGATCGAAAAATATCAAGGTTTCATGATAAAGCTATTATTAGGTAACATCTGTAAATATCAACGTTCTATCAGGTTAAATAACGCATATATAGCGATCTAGAATGAGAATTAAAATACAATTAAAGTAACTATAAAACAATCATTACAAAAAGCCTAGCTAAAGGATTCGATGAAATAACTGAGGTATTTTTATTTTACAATGAATATTAGAATAGATGATAAAAGAGCAAAATTAAAGATATAAAACTTGCAAAATAACATAACAATAAACATGGATCAAATATAATTAATTTTCACATTATTACCTAAATAACGGTACAAATAGATGCTCAAATTAATTCAACAATAGTTAATATAATCAAACTAATAGACTAATCATAATGATATAATATAAATCAGATGGCAGGATAATTCTGCCATCTTTTTTATAATTTTAAGGAAGGTCATATGAAAAAAATCTTACTATCTCTATTATGCGTTGGCAGTACTGTAGTATTCGCTGATACTGAAACCAAGTATCCATGTGCAACTTTTATTTATGGTGGTGATAAACACATCACCATTGAAAATGATCCTAACTGGGATGATCAAATAGTTATGGTTAATGGAAAGAAAAAACACAATTTTAAGGTGAAACTATACAACAACCAAAAAGCAGTAATTTGTGGTACATATAATGAATTTGGTTTAAATTTTTATGACTATAAAAAACAATTTTCTAGAGCTGATATTTCTAATTTAAATTCAAGTTTAACTAATTTAATTGAAATTTATCCAGAAAATGGCATAAATTATAGTATAGATTATCAGGCAGCAAACTTTATAACAATTTCTATAAAATAATTTTAACCATTCCCACTAATTTATATAATTTAGTGGGAATGTAATAATAACTTACAAATTAATGACTTTATTTACATATTTAACTTTATTATTTAAAGCATCAAAATTAGACAACTTCCTCTCCCAATTTGGTGAGCCAATTTTACCGGGATAATTTATCCTAGCACTATTATCTAAACCTAAAATATCTTGCACAGGAAAAATTATATAATTAGCTTTATATTTTAGAACTTCTATAATAATTTTATTTGTGATATTTTGTTCACTAGCTTTAAATTCATTTTTAATTTGCTTACGTTTATATTTTGATAAACCCAAATACCAACCAATTAAAGTATCATTATCATGAGTACCAGTATAAACCACTGTATTTTCAGCTTTTGACATTAAGCTATTATCGCTATTAACTTTATAATTAAACTGAAATACATTCATACCTGGCAAATTATAATGATCACGTAGCTCTAAAACTTCTGGGCGTAGATCTCCCAAATCTTCAGATATAATTTTTATTTCTGGTAATTTTTTATAAATTGCATCAAATAATTTATACCCAGGCGCTTCTACCCACTCTCCATCGATAGCTGTTTCACAACTAGCAGGAATCTTCCAGTATGTATCAAAAGCACGGAAGTGATCAATACGTATAACATCATACATATTCATATTGCCACGAAGTCGATCTATCCAAAACTGAAACCCAGTTTTCTCTAGTTTGTCCCAGTCATATAATGGATTACCCCAACGTTGACCAGTGGCAGAAAAATAATCAGGTGGAACCCCTGCTATAAATGTAGGATTTTGTTTATCATCAAGTAAAAACAACTCTTGATTTTCCCACACATCTAATGAATCAAAGCCAAGATAAATTGGTATATCACCAACTATCTCAATATTATGACTATTAGCATATAGCTTTAATTCTGACCACTGTTTTAAAAAAATATATTGGATAAATAATTCATATTGAATTTGCTCACCATAAGGTTCTAGATCAAACTTTCTATCATTAATCCATTGTTTATGTGCATCTTCCCACTCATTCCATGGTCTTAAATTATTAACTTTTTTTAGCGTCAAAAATACAGCATAATTATAAGCCCAACTAATATTTTTGGAGAATTTGGCTACTTCATTTAATAAATTTTCATTTTTTAGATAATTTTTAAAAGCCTTTGCTAAAATTTTTATTTTATGATTACGAACTGAAACATAATCAATTTTTGAGCTAAACTCATTAAAAGTTTCTAAATCAGAAACATTCAATAAATTTAGCTCGGCTAATTTATCTAAACTAATATAAATTTCATCACCAGCAAACGATGAATAAGGCTGATATGGAGAATTTCCAAACCCTAATGGATTTAATGGCAATACTTGCCATACTTTCATACCCATTTTAGCCAAAACATCAATAAACTCATATGCTGTATTACCAAAATCACCAATACCATATTTTGATGGTAAACTAGCTACAGCTAGTAATGCTCCAACCTTACGCATTACACTTCCAAATATCTCTATTATATTCAGCAATAGTACGATCCGAGCTAAAAAAACCAGCATTAGCTATATTTACCAATGCCATTTTTGCCCAGTTACCCTGATTTTCATACATAGCAAAGATTTTATCTTTAGCATCAATATACTCTTCTAAATCAATCAGCGTCATAAACCAATCTTTTGAAATTATTTCATGGTGAAGTTCTTTCAACTTAGCTACATCACCAACTTTAATGACTTCTGGACTAATAATAAAATCAACTGCGTTCTTGATAGATTTGCTGCTATTATAATAATCTACTGATTTATATCCGCTAGTCTCATATAGCTCA
>JAQUVM010000088.1 GCA_028693355.1 Burkholderiales bacterium | reverse complement strand
GTGCAGCCTCTGCTTCCATAGTTTTACCATCTGGAGTTACTAAAACTGAAGTCATTAAACCTAATGAACCAAAACCTTGAGCAACTGTATCTGATTGAACATCACCATCATAGTTTTTACATGCCCATACAAAGTTACCATTCCATTTAAGAGCAGATGCAACCATATCATCAATCAAACGGTGTTCGTATGTAATACCAGCAGCTCCAAATTTAGCCTTAAATTCAGCATCATAAATTTCTTGGAAAATATCTTTGAAACGACCATCATATTTTTTAAGGATCGTATTTTTTGTAGATAAATATAAAGGCCATTTTTTAGCCAAAGCCATATTAAAGCATGAGTGAGCAAAACCACGGATAGATTCATCAGTATTATACATACCCATAGCTACGCCATCACCATTGAAATCATAAACATCATGAGTTTCAGCTGTGCCGTTTTCTGGTGTGAAAGTGATAGTTAATTTACCTTTACCCTTAGTAACAAAATCAACTGCTTTATATTGGTCAGCATGAGCATGACGACCAATAATAATAGGAGCTGTCCAATTTGGTACTAAACGAGGAACATTTGTACATACAATAGGCTCACGGAAAACTGTACCATCTAAAATATTACGGATAGTACCATTTGGTGATTTCCACATTTTTTTCAAGTTAAATTCTGTTACGCGATCTTCATCAGGAGTAATAGTTGCACACTTGATACCAACATTATATTGTTTAATTGCATTTGCAGCATCAATTGTTACTTGATCATTAGTTGCATCGCGATGTTCGATACCTAAATCAAAATATTTAATTTCTACATCAACGTATGGAAGAATTAGTTTTTCTTTAATGAACTTCCAAATAATACGTGTCATTTCATCGCCGTCTAATTCCACGACAGGATTTGCAACTTTAATCTTTTGCATAACTCTTTCCTATTAAAAATAAACAATTAAATTCGCCCAAATTATAGCATATTTTATTATGCTCTATTATTGAGCTTTAGTTAAAATCTCGATTACAGCTTCTTTATTTATAGCTTTATTCTCACCAAGGTTTGTACTATTATGAGCAAATAAAGTATTAGCAATTTTTTCTGCTTCAATAACTATATTATAGTCTGATAGCTTTGTTGCTACTTCCAGAGAATGGAAAAATTCTTCTGTTAGAATAATTGCTTGTGTTGCAACTAATCTATCTTCTAAATTTTCTAATCCCCAAACATTACGTCCTAATTTAGCTAGCTTGCTAACTTTAGCTTCAAATTGAAATCGCCATAATTGTGGTGCTACTATGGCTAATGTTTGCGCATGATCTAAACCGTAAGCCGCCGTTAATTCATGGCCAATCATATGCGTTGCCCAGTCTTGATCAACACCAACTCCAATAATTCCATTTAAAGCATTGGTCGCAGCCCACATCCAATTTGCACGAGTATCATAGTTAGTTGAACCATTTACGATATCTTTACCCACTTTAACTAGTGTTCGTAATACTGATTCAGCAAACCCATCTTGAATATCCGTATTTATATCGGTTGTTAAATATTGCTCTGTTACATGGATAAATGGATCAATTACACCATTTTGTAGCTGACGTTTTGGTAGCGTATATGTTACTTCAGGATCTAGAATAGAAAATTTTGGATATACCAATGGATTACCAAATGCTAATTTAGCTCCGATGCTACGTCTAGAAATAACTGAACCACAATTCATTTCAGATCCTGTTGCAGGTAGTGTTAACACAGTGCCTAGTGGAATAGCTTTTGTAAACTCTAATGTAGGGTTGGTTAAAATATCCCAAGCTTCACCATCATAATGACTAGCTAATGCAACTAATTTACATCCGTCGATAACTGATCCGCCGCCAACTGCTAAAATTAAATCAATTTTTTCTGCTTTACAAATATTGATAGCTTTAACTAGAGTGTCATATTCTGGATTTGCTTCAATACCAGCAAATTCAAAAATTTGATGGTCTGGCAACGCACTAATTATTTGTTGGTAAACACCATTAGATTTGATTGATCCACCACCGTATGCAAGCAAAATCTTTTGCTTAGGAGCAATTAATTCATTTAATTTATTAATACTATTTTTGCCAAACACGATCTTTACTGGATTATGATAGGTAAAGTTATGCATTTTGTTATTTCTCCTAAGCGTATTTAATATTGGATAATGATTATACTACTTAATAAGTTTAAATACCAAATATGAAAAATATATTCATTTTGTTTTTTGCTTGTTTTATAATAGTGGTGAAAGTAATTTTTAAAGGAAAGCTACCATGTTTAACAAAGTTTATGTTCCTATAGATAATACTGATATATCTGATCGTGTATTAAATGAAGCAATTGATCTAGTTAAGTCTACTGGCGCTAAATTGCGAGTTACTCATGTGGTAAATTTAGAACAAATTACATTTGGAGTAGAATTAATTGGAGTCGCCGAATTAAAAGAAGCTCTTGTAAATATTGGCAATAATTTATTAGATGGTGTTAAGACTAAATTACAAGAATCTGGCGTGACTGGAGAAGTTAAACTAATTGAAAATTTTGGATCAGATATTGCAACGTTAATTGTAGATGATGCTAAAGAGTTTGGCGCTGATTTATTTGTGCTTGGGTCACATCACTTAGGATCATTCTCACATTTTATTACAGGTGGAATAGCAGAAGATATATCGCAAGATTCTGATATACCCATTTTACTTATCACCAAACACAAAGAATAATTCTTCTTTGTCTTTTAGATTATGAGCGTTGTCATATCTCAAAAAATATTTCTCATATACTATATGTACATGTCGAAAATATTTTTTATCAATTTTTCTAGCCCATAATCAAAATACTGCGAATAATTTTGTTATATGAGTAAAAGGTGGTATTTAATATACCACCTTTTATAATTTTATAATTAATTTGTGTATTATGGATTATATTATGAATGAAAAATTAAATTTTGCTAACCATTCGCGTTATTTCAAAGATTGTAAGTATATTTATCCTGTTGTATCAAGACGTGCTGAGGGCGTATCTCTAGGTATTAATTTAAATATTAATAATGCTTGTAATTGGCGTTGTATTTATTGTCAGGTAGAGGGTCTGGTAAGGGGTAAACCAACACAAGTAGATTTAGGTATGCTCGAGTCTGAATTAGATACTATGCTTGATTGGATAGTAAATGGTGATTTTATACAAGAGTTTGCACCATCTGGATTACAAAGATTTAATGATATTTGTATTGCTGGTAATGGGGAACCTACTTTATCTGAGGAGTTTTTAGAAGTATGTAAGATAATTGCAAGGCTTCGAGATAAGTATAATATTAACAGTGTAAAAACAGTATTAATTACTAATGGTAGCCAAATTCATTATCAATCTGTTCAAGAGAGTATAAAAATCTTAGCAAAATGCAATGGTGAGGTTTGGTTTAAAGTTGATAGGGCAAAAAAAGAATCTATCAATGAAGTTAATCAAATTAATTTATCGATGGAGTCAGTTGAAAATAATTTAAAACTATGTAGTAAATTATGTAAAACATTGATACAAAGTTGCTGGTTTAAATATGACGGTATTTTGCCAACAAAAAATGATGTTGATGAGTTTATAAGCTTTATTATTAAGAATATTAATCATATATATGGAGTTTTATTGTATTCGACAGCTAGAAATCCAGCTTTACCAGAGGGTGCAAAAATCTCACAAGTAGATGAGAAATGGATGAAAGAATTACAAGATAAATTAATTTCTATGGGAATTACAAAAGTATCTGCTTATATTTAGCTTTAGTTTGAGAGTGTTATATATTATAGATTTATGGAGAGTTTCCCCCTCAATTTATTTATATAAACGAGGGGAGCTGTATTAAAATTTATTTTTAAGCTGGTATTGCATATAAATCATAATCTTTGTTATCAATAACTTTAACTTTAATGATATCGCCAATTTGAATATTATTATGCTGACCCATATTCTTGATATAGATTAAACCATCAATTTCTGGGGCATCATATTTGCTACGTCCAATTATAAATTTACGTTCAACTTCATCAACAATCATTTCTATTTCAGAGCCTACTTTATTTTGTAACTTAGCTAAGCTAATAGCTTGCTGATGTTGCATAAAACGATGGTAACGTTCTTCTTTTACCTCTTCAGGAATAGCTTCTGCTAATTCATTAGCTGTAGCACCTTCAACCGGTGAGTATTTGAAACAACCAACTTTTTCAAGTTGTGCAACTGTTAAGAAATCTAGTAACATTTGGAAGTCTTCTTCAGTTTCGCCTGGAAACCCTACAATGAATGTACTGCGAATAGCTAAATCAGGACATGTTTCACGCCATTTTTTAATACGCTCTAATAACCCATCTATATTACCCGGGCGTTTCATAAGTTTTAAAACACGTGGGCTTGCATGTTGAAATGGAATATCTAAATATGGAAGAATTTTACCTTCTGCCATAAGTGGTATTACATCATCAATATGAGGGTATGGATATACATAATGTAATCGTGTCCAGACACCTAATTTAGATAATTCTTCGCATAAGTCAATAAATTTAGTTTTTACAGGGCGTCCGTTATGAAATCCCATAACATATTTTTTATCAGAACCATAAGCTCCGGTATCTTGAGATACTACCAATAGTTCTTTTACACCTGCGGCAACTAATTTTTGTGCTTGATTTAAAACATCGCCAATAGGGTAAGAGTCAAGCTTACCACGCATATCAGGAATAATACAGAATGAACAAGTATTGTTACATCCTTCAGATATCTTTAAGTAAGCATAGTGTTTTGGAGTAAGTTTTACTCCTTGTGGCGGCACTAAATCGATAAATGGATCATGAGGTCTTGGTACGTATTTATGAATTAAGCTTAAAATTTCTTGAGTAGCATGAGGACCTGTAACGCCTAATACATTGGGATATTTTGTTTCAATAACCCCTTCTTTTGCACCAAGGCATCCAGTTACCAATACTTTACCATTTTCTTTTAAAGCTTCACCAATAGCATTCATTGATTCTTCAACCGCTGAATCTATAAATCCACATGTATTTACCACTACCAAATCAGCATCATTGTAAGTATTTACAATCTCATAACCCTCTGCTTTTAATGCTGTTAAGATATTTTCTGAATCAACTAGAGCCTTAGGACAACCTAGTGAAATAAATCCAATTTTTGCCATAATATTTACTTATTCTTACCTGTAAATGGGAAATTCATTATATTCATGATATTTTCAGCTTGTGAGTTTATCTGTTCTTGCATTTGCAAAAAATTAGTAGTACTTGCTGATAAATATTCAAATATATTTTGTTGAACGGTATTACCACTTTGATTCCAAAAGTCTTTCCATGCTTCAAAATTTGATCCTGTATTTTCTTTAGGATTATTTTTTAGTTGTGTATAAAATTTCTTTTGAGTTTGTTTTAGCATATCAATTCCCTGCTCAAGGAATGGGCTAATTGCTGGTTGAAATGCCTTACCATAAAACTTAATGATCTGTAGTAGAAAATCATTCGAGAATATAGGAGTTGCATTTGCCTCTTCATCTAAAATAATTTGTAATAATACACTTCTTGTTACTTCTTTTTCAGATTTTACATCAATGACCTTTACGGTATCGCCTTCAATAATCATTTGTTTTATATCTTCTAGTATAATGTAGGTACTAGTTGCAGTATCGTATAACCTTCTGTTTTGATACTTTTTAACGATTCTTAATTCGCTGGTTTTCTTCATATTATTCCTAATACTGTAAAAAAAATTTGACAAACATTATTGCAATGCACAATAATATCTATCTGAGCACACCAATTATAAATTTTTGCATAGCAATATATTGTAGCATAAATTAATATGGTTGTCATACTGTTCATTCAATTCGTAAGGAGATATAGAATGTTACAACAAGATAATATTAAATTAGAAACTGAAAAAGCTATAAACAATGCTTTGGACTTAATTAAAACTTCAATTGATAATGTAGAGAAAGTTACTCATATTCAATTAGAAAATTCACGTAATGTTTTGGAAAGTGTAACAAGCACATTAAAGAATTTATCTACTTTAAAAGATCCAAAAGAAGTATTAGCAAAGCTAACTGAAGCTACATCTGCTGTAGTTGAAAAAGGTGCAGTATCAGCTCATAATATATATGATGTTTTAAATGATACAGTTGCTAAATTAAATAAACTTGCTGAAGATGGTTTAACTGCAACTCAAGAAGCTACATTAAGTTCTGTTGATAGTTTAACTAAATCTAATCCTGCGGTATCTAAAGCAGCTACGCATATGGTACAAAGCTGGATTGATAATACAAATCAAGTATTAGCAGCAACTAATAAAGTTGTTACTCAATTTACAGAACTTACAAATAAAAATTTAGATGCAGCAACAGAAGCTACTATTAATGCAATTAATAAAGTTACAAAAAAATAGTTAGTTAATGGTTACTAAAAAGTCTGACTTTAGTCAGGCTTTTTTTATTGCCATTAGAAAAGTAATTGTTCGTATTTGACAAAAGCTCCTAATAAACTCTAAAATATCGTTGTACTATAAAAATAAATAATAACTTATTGGTAATATTTGTGATACAAAAAAATCAGCTTCAAGATTTGATAAATAATGCAGAAGATGCAGTGCTGCTTCTAAAAAAGATGGCGCATATTGATCGGTTATTAATCTTATGCCATTTATCTGATGGAGAGATTAGTGCCGGTGAATTATCCCGCAGATCTCATTTAAGTCAGTCGGCATTTTCTCAACATTTGGCTATTTTGAGGCGAGAGCAATTAATTTCAACTAGACGTGAATCACAGACAATTTTTTATTCTTTGTCAAATTCACAAGTAGTTGATGTTTTAGGCGTGTTAAAACAAGTATTTTGCCAAGATATTGGAGGTAGTTTAGAATGAGTAAAGTTTTATATATAGATGATGGAAAACTAGAGGAACTTTTTGCAAAAAAAGCAGATGATGTTGTGATTGTTGATATTCGTAACCCAGGTGAGTACTCTGTTGAATATATTGATGGTAGTATTAATTTACCGTTAGATGAATTATTAACTGCGGATAAAAATCAATTTAAAGATAAAATAATTTTGTTTCACTGTAAAGGTGGGATTCGTACGAAAGCAAACCAACATCTTTTAGAAGCATTTGCAAGTAAAG
>JAQUVM010000087.1 GCA_028693355.1 Burkholderiales bacterium | reverse complement strand
AAGGATCCATTTTTAAATAGTACAGTTCCATTGATTGTTATGTTAACACCAGATGGAACTGGTATATGTTCTGGAACTTTAATAGATAAAAATACTGTTTTAACAGCAGCGCATTGTGTATTAAACATGAAGAAAAAGAAATCTGGTAAAGCATATAAAAATAGTGATGTTATTAAATCTGATTCTCTTCTAGTATTGTTAAGCAAAGATCCACGTAAACCTATTAATCTGCAAAACTCACAATCAAGTATTGATGAAGTTGCTGATGTATATGTTGTTGATCATGTTTATGCTCATGAGTATGCATTTAGAAGTGCTGAGGTTAAAACTATAGGATTTAAGCTTAATGATGGAAGTGACTTAAATGATTTAGCTATTTTAAAATTAAAAAAAGAAGTACCTAGTAAGTATGGATTTCCAAAGTTAGCTACTAAAAATCCAAATCCAAACACTAAAGAATTAATTGTTGGTTACGGGGTTAATGCAGGCCCTGGTGTGGAAATAAGAGATCAGGCAAAAGGTGATTCAGGTGTGTTACGTAAGGCTGATTCTATTTTTATTGATAGCTCATTTGATGGTAAATTACTTGATGTGGGAGGATTTGTAAAAAGAGGTAAGAAGTCAGTTTATTCAAAAATTTGCTCTGGAGATTCTGGTGGTCCTGACTTTCACGAAGTTAAAGGCGAGTATATTATAACAGGTGTTCACTCTTTTGGTGATGGTGATGGCTGTGGTAGTCCAGATATTCCATCGACATCAATCAGTGTTGCTGCTTATAACTCATGGATAAGTGTTGACTATAAAACTCAATTTATTGGTAACTAATGAGGTAGAAATATTTATGTATATTTAAATAGTTTATAATAATTTGCTTGTAAACTATAAACATAAATAGGCGCTTAAAAAAAGCGCCTATTTTTTTATATAAAAAAGTTATATTATCAATAATACTGATTATAATTTAAAATTATTTTATTATATTATTGTATTAATGATTGTGTGTAGTTTTACTACACTATATTATATGTTATATAACAGCTTGTTATGTGTTTTTAAGTTAATAAAATGATTGCATTTAACTCTACTAGAAAAAATATTTACCCTTATTGTTATAATTTCCTTAGTTGTTAAAAGACAGCTAAATTTTAAATATTTAAGTGGGATAAAATAATATGAAACTCGGTAAAGCTTGCAAATTGTTATTAATTACAGTGCCTTCTCTTGGTGTGGTTTCTTGTAATAGTGGTTATTCAGCTTCTTCCGCATCTGGACTTAATCAACAGGTTAATACTGGATCTGCAAACCAATCAAAGCTATCTAATTCCTCAAGTAGTTTTATACCATTTGTACAGAATGGGGAGGAAGTTGTTGATCCTGTACTAAATAGTATGGTACCTTTATTATTGATCACTACTTCTAGTGGCACTAGTATTTGTACTGGGACTTTATTAGATAATAATACAGTTTTGACAGCTGCTCATTGTGTGTTGAAATTTGATAAAAAAAACTCTGGACTTGAATATAAACGTAATGATGTTGTATCCTCTAATGAAATAATGGTTTATTTAAGTAAGAATCCTTATCAAGCTATTAACCTTAATAACGTAGGCATATCTGGAATATCTCAAGTGGCTAATTCTTATGTAGTTAATAATATTTATGTACATAAATACGCGTTTCGTAGTGCTGAAGTTGGGAGTGATGGTTTTAATATTAATGATGGACGAGATCTTAATGACTTAGCTATTTTAAAATTAAAAACACCAGCTACAAATTTATATAAGTTTCCACAATTGGCAACATCTAATCCGAGTTCAAATTCAAGCGCCTTAATTGCGGGTTATGGTGTAAACGTTGGTGGAGGAGTAAAATTACCAGATGCATCTAGAGGTAACTCTGGGACACTAAGAAAAGCAAACTCTTTTTTTGTTAGAAGTACAAGCGAGGGCAGGTTAATCGATGTTGGTGGAACAGTTTTTAGTGGTGGATCTTCTTATTATACTAAAATTTGTCAAGGTGATTCGGGCGGGCCTGATTTTCAAGTTTTAAATAATAATTATATCTTACATGGAGTTCACTCATTTGGAGATGGTAAAAATTGTGGTGGTGTTGCGTCTCCATCAACTTCAATAAGTGTTGCAGCATATAATTCGTGGATAAGTGAGGGTTATAAAACGCTTTATATAGGCGCAGAAAACCCTATTCCAAATCCAGAACCTACGCCAACTCCTGATCCATCACCATTACAAAATGGTGATATACAAATGTCTTTACAACCTTGTGTAATAAATGGGCAACGTTGTGTAGAAAAGTTGCCATTAGTTGTGAATGTCGGCGGGGTTAGCTATATTAATTTATTAATAAAGCCAACTAAGTCTAATTATATATTGCCTAGCTTCCGTATAACTTTATTAAATTCATATTTAGGTGATGGATTATCTCTTGCAATGGGACAAAATATTTATTCTACATGCTTATTAAATAATAATTTAAATAATGTTGGTTGTAATCTATTTGTTCGCTATATGCCAACATCTTCTAGAAAGCAAGGACCTCTTACATTAAATTATTCATATAGGGATCAAAGGGGTTTAACAGTCTTTGGTAAATATAACTTAATGTATTAATTTAATTAATACTTACTACATACCTCCTCCTGTAATTGGGCGATCTTTATGATCGCCTCTTTTTTGGATTATATAGTTTAGTGCGCATCTCCCCAATTATCTGCTACTTTTACATCTACATCTAATTTTATAGCTAGATTAAATCCATCGCTCATAAGATTTGATAAATTATTCATAATGATATCAACTTCATTAGGTGGTGTATTAAATATTAGTTCATCATGTACCTGAAGAATCATTTTAGTTTGTAATTTTTGTTCTTTTAACCAAATATCAATTTTTGTCATAGCTATTTTTATGATATCTGCTGCGCTTCCTTGCATAGGTGCGTTAAGAGCTAGGCGTTCTTCTGCTTGGCGCATAATAGCATTGCTGGCATTTATATTTGGTAAATATATTTTTCTGCCAAAGATGGTTTCTACATATCCATGATCGTGTGCATATTTTTTGATGTTTTCCATATAGTCACGCACTTTTGGGTACTGTGCAAAATAATTATCAATATATAATTTAGCCGCACTTCGTTCAATTTTTAGTTCTTTTGCTAAACCAAAAGTTGATTTACCATAAATTAATCCAAAGTTAATAGTTTTTGCATATCGCCTTTCATCTTTAGTTATTTCAGACATTGGTTTTGCAAAGATTTGTGAGGCTGTAGCTAAATGAATATCTGCACCACTATTGAAAGCATTAATTAAATTTTCATCTTGGCTAATATGAGCTAGTATTCGAAGCTCAATTTGGGAGTAATCAGCACAAATCATTTTATGATTATCCGTTGCAACAAAACACTGGCGAATTAATTGACCATATTCACTACGAACTGGTATATTTTGTAGATTAGGATTTTTTGACGATAATCTACCAGATGTTACAACTGTTTGTTCAAGGCTTGTGTGTATTAAACTATCTTTGTCTGCATACTCTGGTAGTTTATCAACATATGTATTTGCTAATTTATTTAAATAACGATATTCAAGTAATAAGTTAGCTATCTCTATGTTTTGTTCCGCTAAAGTATTAAGAGTCTCTTCGTCAGTAGAGTATCCACTAGTAATTTTCTTAAGATTATTAGTGGGTAATTTTAATTCTGTAAAAAGAATATCTTGCAGTTGCTTTGGTGAAGCTATATTAAATGGCTTGCCTGCAATGAGATGTATTTTTTCTTCAAGTATTTTTATTTGGAAGTGTATTTTATCTGCAATAGTTTTTAATTTAAAAACATCAATTTTAATACCGGCACTCTCTAAACCAAATAATATATTACTTAGTGGTAATTCAATTTCACTATATATTTTTTTCTCAGCATCATTCATTTTATTTACAATTGAACCATGAGCTTCTAATATATGGCTATTTGTTTCTATGTATTTTGTTTGTTGACTATTATCTAGCATGGAGAAGTTTATTCTCTTTACACCTTTACCAAAAGCATCTTCCTCTATCATTGCCGTAGTATCTGTTTCTCTAGTGATAATTGCTGATAGTTCGTGCTTTTTACTTGAGTGTAAAATATAGCTTGCAATATTTATATCACCGATAATATTATTAAATTCTGTAATTGAGTATTTATTTAATGAGTGGTATGTATCTTTACTATTTACTAATATCTTTGGATTATAGCTTATCAAATATAGTTTTAATTTTTCTATAATATGTGGAGAGTTATCATTATTATCAATAAATAATTCATTATTAGAGTTGTTATTAGTAATATTTACCCAAAATTTTTCTTGATCTGTTTCTATGCAGATTGCTGACAAATTAGTAGATTTATCAATATAATCATTATATACTAACCAACAAGTAGATATGATATTGTTATTAATGATATTATCAATTTTTTTATTAAATTCTTCAGTAGTTGACAGTTTAGTTATTAAGCTAATATTGTTTTTTACATCATCAATAGTATTACTGTTAAATAAGTCATCGGTTTCATTGTCTTTTAGATTGATGAGGGATAGTTTATTTTCTGCTTCTTTTGTCCATGTACGGAAATTTAGTTTTTTATAAATTTCGTATAATTTTGCAGTGCTTTCTGGTTTTAAGGTTAAATCAGATAAGTTATTTATATCAAAATTATCAATTTTTACATGGTTATCAATGGTAATTAATTTTTGAGCCGTTGGAAGCCATTCAATAGCTTGTCGAAAATTATCCCCAACTACTCCAGTAAGCTTATCTTTATTATTTATTAATTCAGTAATTGAGCCAAATTCTGCTAGCCATTTTACTGCAGTTTTTGGTCCACATTTCACTACTCCTGGGACATTATCTACTGTGTCACCAATTAAAGATAAGTAATCAATTATTTGTTCAGGTTTTACACCAAATTTTGTAGCAACACCAATTTCATCTAGTTCTTCATTTGTCATTGTGTTAACTAGTTTTATGTTTGGCGTAACAGTCTGGGCAAAGTCTTTATCACTAGTTGCAATTAATACTTGATAATCAGAGTGATCGTAGTGTTTAGCAATAGTTGCGATAACATCATCGGCTTCAACGCCAGATTGAACAATCATTGGTATTCCAAGCTCAGCAACTATTTCTTGGATTAGGGGGATTTGTGATTTTAACTCTTCAGGAGTTTCTCTGCGATTAGCTTTATATTCTGGATATATATCATCGCGAAATGTTTTACCTTTTGCATCAAATACACATACCCAATATGGAGTATTATATTTTTTTTGCATTTGTTTTAGCATGTTAATAACACCATAAATTGCGTTGGTTGGTGTACCATCATTTGCTTTTAAATCACGTATTGCATAAAATGCGCGAAATATGAAAGATGAGCCATCAATAAGTAAAATAGTTTTTTTCATATTTCTTGCATTCCATTTTTATAATATACTATACAAATAATTAGTAAGTATTTTTTACTAATTTTTCACTTGCTAAATCGGCAAGGGTTTTAATACCTGCATGTGTGATTGTTGCACGAGCGATTGCATATGCATCAGAAGATGTGCCTGTTTCTTCATTAGTAATTGCAGATCTTGTTGATAAACTAGATAGATCAATTAATTTTTCTTTTTTTAAATATGTAATATTTGCAATGAAGTCATTTTGTGAAGCATTAACATCTTTTGATGTGATTTCAACACGTTTGTCATCTACGTATGTTGCAGATAATGATTTTAATAAAGAAACTTGTAATTCATAATTAAACATAATAATATACCCCTAAGTTTAAGTTATTTGAAAGCATGATTATATATCATTTATAGCTTATGTACATTAAGGATTAGTGATATTGTAATGTGTTATAATCTCATGATATATTTATATAAAGAAAGTAGTATTATGGCTGGAGTAAAAGGAATTAATTTAGAAGAAATTAATAATGAATTTAAAAAGTATCTACATCAAGGTTATGATTTATTTTTTATTCATGGGTGGTTTAACGCGTATCTTTCAGCACCAAGCGATAGTGAAGAAGATTTACTAATTCCAACATATCTTATTTTAGATGAGGATCGTATTGCAGATGAAAATAAATTTAGTAAGATTGTTGATAAATTAGTAACTTTATATAGTCAAATTGCTGATAGTATTTTTGAAAATAACAAACCTTTGAAGCCATTGATTAATTTTGCTAAACCAAACTCGTTTGATCCTATAACATTTGGCGATGAAGAAAGTAAAAATCTTTTAATGTGGTTGTATGGTTATTTAACATGTTATTTGGTAACAAGCGGTGAAGCTGCTGAATATGTTACAGATGAGAAGCTACTAGAAGAAAAATTATATCCAGCATTGTTTACATTGAGTGTTGCTCTTGTAACCTTATCTAAAAGTGTGACAATTGACTTTATGAATGAAGAAGTTAAGACAGATTTTCTTGAGATAGTTGATGATGTTAAATCAATGTGGGAGAGCGAAGGGAATGAAAATTTGAGCGTAGACGAAGTTTTTGCTCAAGTTGAAGATAAGCTTGACCTAGCAGATATAGTTGGTGCTTTAAATGATATTTTTTATGTTATTCGTGTAAGTGATGAGAATCGTTTTGCAAATACTCCAAATGATAATACATTATTGGGGAAATTAAACGCTAGGAATTAATATGAGTAAATTTATTATGGTCATGCTGGTTAGTCTATTTTCATCAGTAGTATTAGCTAATAATATCTGCACTAAAGATGGTGGTCAAATAATTAATAAAAAGACTCCTAGTGGTCATAAATATCAGGTATGTGCTTTTGAAGATAATCGCCAATGTGCAATTATGGCATTAAAAAATAAAATTTGCCCAATTGGCGGTTTGAAAATAACCGGTTATGATAATGAAGCGCAGATGTATTGTGTGATTAATGGTGGTAAAACTATAGCAGAATCAAATGCTATTTGTACTTTACCAAATGGTAAAAAAATTAGTGTTGATAAGTATTATAATTAATTATGGAACATATTATTATTGTCGGTGGTGGTTTGTCAGGTTTAGCAAGTGCATATTATTTACAGCAAGAATCTAAAAAACAAGGTAAACCAATTCAAATAACTATTATTGAAAAAGAAGCCAGAGTTGGCGGTAAAATATGGAGTCATCATCAAGATGGCTATTTATATGAAACTGGCGCAAATGGATTTTTAACTAATAAACCATCTACTTTAGAGTTATGTAAATCGTTAAATCTAGAAAAGAAATTATTAGTTAGTAATGATAATGCAAGGAAACGTTTTGTCGTATCAGATGGTAAATTGCATAAGTTACCTCATGGCTTACTAGAGTTTTTTCAATCAGATTTGCTTTCCGGATTTGCTAAGTTTAGGATAGTAGCTGAATTATTTATTAAGCAAAGAGATGATGCTAGCGATGAATCTTTA
>JAQUVM010000086.1 GCA_028693355.1 Burkholderiales bacterium | reverse complement strand
TCCCCACTACTGCCACTATTACCTCCGCAAGCAACCACGATCACCATACAAGACATCATAGTAGAAAACTTTATAGCATTTTTGACAGCATTACCGCCATATAACTTACTTCTAAATATAATATTATTTTTCATTATTCCAACTCTAAAAAATGTTAAAAATTATAAAGACTTATATTACAAAATCAATATGCTAATAATATTAAATATCTAATCTAAAACATATATCCATATTATGCAACCACCGACAGCTACTTTTAACATGGAAGTTATTTACATGATGCAATTAGACATATATATCGCACATTTATCGCATAAATGATAAATTATTATAACATATTACAACACAATGTCTTGTCTACGAATAGTATACAAAACAAAGGTAAAATCTTATTGTTTTCGTAGATAAAACAGAAATGCATGAATATGCTAAAATACTGGCTTAAATACAAAAAGTAGAAAAGAATAGCACATGAAATTTATAGATGAAGCAAGAATAGAAGTTATTGCTGGTAATGGAGGTAATGGCTGTATGTCATTCCGACGTGAAAAATTTATTGAAAATGGCGGGCCTGATGGTGGTGATGGTGGTCGTGGCGGTTCAGTAATTATAATTGCTGATAATAACATTAATACCTTAGTTGATTATCGTTTTGTTAAAAGATATGCCGCAAAAAATGGTGAACATGGCAGAGGTGCTGAATGTTATGGACATAAATCTGATGATATTACTCTAAAAGTACCAGTTGGAACAACTATTGTTGATGAAGAAACTGGCTTAATAATGGCAGATTTAAATGAACTTGGCCAACAACTAATCGTTGCAAAAGGTGGTAAGGGCGGTTTAGGAAATGTCCACTTTAAGTCATCTACTAATAGAGCTCCTCGCCAAACAACTAAAGGTGAGGCTGGCGAACGTTATAATCTGCGTTTAGAATTAAAAGTATTAGCTGATGTTGGATTGCTTGGATTACCAAATGCCGGAAAATCTACATTCATAAGTGCGGTATCAGCAGCCAAACCAAAAATTGCTGATTATCCTTTTACTACATTGCATCCTAATCTTGGAGTTGTCCGTGTGGATGCTGAGCGCAGTTTTGTTATTGCCGATATTCCAGGGCTAATTGAAGGCGCTGCTGATGGTCTTGGACTTGGACATAAATTCTTGAAACATTTACAACGAACTAAAGTGCTTTTACATATTGTAGATATAGCACCTCTTGATGAAGATATTGATATCGTAGCTGATGCAGTTGCAATTACTCAGGAATTAGATAAATATTCTGACGAACTTTATAATAAGCCACGTTATCTTGTAATTAATAAACTTGATTTAATCTTGGAAGAAGAGCGTGAAGAAGTAATTAATAAATTTATTACCGAATTTAAGAAACATGAAACCAATACTAATTTTGACCGTATATTCGCAATTTCTGGCGTTACTGGTGAAAACTGTAAAGACTTATGTTATTATTTGATGGATTTCATTAGAGAACAAACTAGCGAACAAGTAGAAGAAAAAGCAATATCAAGTGTAGTAGGTTAATATTTGATGGGTGTCAACGTCCAAGATTGAAAGACTAATTATGTTACTCGAAGTATTTCGATTGTGGACTAGGAGTAACAGTAAAAAATATGACGAAGTGTACATTTAATACATGAGGAGTATTTTTTAATGGGCGACAACGTCCAAGATTGAAAGACTAATTATGTTACTCGAAGTATTTCGATTGTGGACTAGGAGTAACAGTAAAAAATATGACGAAGTGTACATTTAGTACATGAGGAGTATTTTTTAATGGGCGACAACGTCCAAGATTGAAAGACAAAGAGTATGGAAATAACAAGAGATGTAATGGAATATGATGTAGTTATTGTTGGCGGTGGGCCATCTGGTCTTGCGGCTGCTATACATCTTAAACAATTAGCAACAGAAAATAATACTGAACTAACTGTATGTTTGCTAGATAAAGGCAGCGAAGTTGGTGCACATATTATTTCTGGGTGTGTAATGAATCCTCGTGGTATCGACGAACTAATTCCTAATTGGCAAAATTTAGGCTTTCCTATTACATGCAAAGTTACTGATGATCATACTTATTACTTAACTCAAAAAAATAAATTTAAACTACCAGTTCCCAAAGATTGGCAAAACCATGGCAATTATATAATTAGTCTGAGCCAGCTGTGTAAAAAATTAGCTGAACATGCTGAATCACTAGGAGTAGAAATCTACCCTGGTTTTTCAGCAAGTCAAGCTATAATAGAAAATGGTAGGCTATGTGGAGTTATCACTGGCGACATGGGATTAAATAGAAATGGCGAACCTAGTGAAAATTATCAACCAGGCATGGAGATTCGTGCCAAACAAACTATTTTAGCAGAGGGTTGTCGCGGTTCAGTTAGTAAGAGCATTATTCAAGAATTTAAATTAAATAAAAACTCAGATCCACAAACATATGGTCTTGGTATAAAAGAAATTTGGCAAATAAATCCTCAAAATCATAAATCAGGAACCGTATTACATTTCTTAGGTTATCCATTAAACAATAATGCATATGGCGGTGGGTTTTTATACCACATGGAAAATAACTTAGTCTCTATTGGTTTAGTAACAGCATTAGACTATGAAAATCCATATCTAAGCCCATACGATGAATTTCAAAAATTAAAAAAGCACCCACAGATTGCAGAGATATTAGCAGGTGGAGAACGTATTGAGTATGGAGCTAGAACAGTTGTTGAGGGCGGAATTCAATCTTTACCAAAACTATATTTTAAAGGTGGAGTTTTAGTTGGAGATAGTGCAGGATTCTTAAATGTACCAAAAGTAAAGGGCGTCCATAATGCAATAAAATCAGGAATGCTTGGTGCAAAGGCAGTTTTTGATGCAATTAATGAGAATAGCGATACTGCTAGTAGTTTCGCAAGTTTATTTAAAAATAGTTGGTTATATAAAGATCTTTATGAAGTTAGAAATATTAGACCATCATTTGCAAAATGTAAAATTTTAGGGCTAATTTACTCTGGATTTGAGAAGTATATTCTTAGAAATAAAGTTCCATGGACATTACATCACAAATATTTTGATAATGAAATAACTAAACTATCAAAAGATTCTAATATGATCAAATATGATAAATATGATGGTAAGCTGACTTTTGATAAAGCATCATCTGTTCATTTAGCAAATGTTACACATGATGATAACCAGCCCAACCATTTAAAATTAAAAAATTTAAGTATAGCTGTAGATATTAATTACAAATTATATGCTTCACCAGAAAGCAGATTTTGTCCAGCTGGAGTGTATGAAATAATCAACACTCATGGTGAACCAACACTACAAATTAATTCACAAAATTGTGTGCATTGTAAGGCGTGCGACATAAAAGACATTACACAAAATATTGTATGGACGCCCCCTGAGGCAGGGTCTGGTCCACAGTACAGTGATATGTAACAGCACCAAATAAAAAATAGAATTTATGCATTTATTGACTTAATATGCTCGACATATTAATCATAATGTAGTAAAATGCTATAAATTGACAACAATATTACTAGGGTTAAGCATGGATATATTACATCATAAGAACTTTCATCAAGATGCCAGAACGTTTTGTTTAGTCGCAGAAAATGGTTCTTTTAGCACTACGGGCAAGATTTTAAATATAAATCAATCTACTGTGAGTAGAAGAATAATTGAATTAGAAGAAATTTTACAAGTTATTCTAATAAAGCGTAATACACGTACAGTCAAGTTAACTGAAAGTGGAGAAAAGTTTTATAAGCTATATAAATCTCAAGAAGAGCATTATAAGCAATTATTTTCTTCTTTTGCCGATCAAGCTAATAGTAACGTAACTATAAATTTATCCGTACCAATGGGAGTAGCGGATAATGTTATGTCACATAAAATTCCAGAGTTTTTAAAAACACACCCTGGCGTTAGAATAAATATTATTTATCAAAATCGTAAAATAGATTTTATTAAAGAATCTATTGATATTGCTATTTTGAGACATATCCCTAAGCAACAAACAATTAAAATTAAGTTAATTTATAATGAATCATTTAATTTATATGCAACAAAAGGCTACGTTGAAAACCATGGTATGCCTAAAAACTTAAGTAATGAAGAACTAAATAAGCATCATGTTATCTGTGCAATTGACGATGACTTACAATTATTTGATATGAATGCATATGATGAACAAAATAATATGCATACAATTGACTATATACCTACTTTAGCAGTAAATAATATAACCAATGCAATCCAAATTGGATTAAATGGTGATTTCATTTTTGGTGGAATGGACTCTTTATTTGAAAAGCCATTAAAAAATGGCGATATTATAAAAGTTCTTCCTCAATATACATTCTCTAATTTAAAATTATATTTAGTTAGAACTAAAGATGATTATAACCCTGTTGCTGAAGAGTTATATAGATTTATTGAACAGTGTTTTGTGTAGTTAACTATTAATCTATGAAGTATAGTATCTTTGCTAATTTTATTCATTAGCAAATGATACTATTATTATAAAAATTAAAAACTACCATCTATATACAAAAATCTGAATTATCCCCAATACTAACTAAACTAAATGGGGTCTCTTGGTATACACAGTAGTTTAACCAATTTGAAAATAGTAAATTTGCATGGCTGCGCCATTTAGCTAATGGTTTATTATTTGGATTATCATCTGGATAATAATTGCATGGAATTTCTATTTCACTACCCTTATTTACATCCCTTATGTATTCATTATGTAGGCTATATGTATCATATTCAGAATGCCCTGTTATAAATATATGATGATAGTCATCTGTAGCAATTAAATAAACTCCAGACTCTTCAGATTCAGACAAAATCATTAAATCATTACACTTTAATACTTCTTCACGAGGTATGATATTGTACCTTGAATGTGGTACCCAAAATAGATCATCAAAACCACGCATTAATTTTGTATTTGATTCATTTTTATAGTGTGGAAATACTCCAAACATTTTTTTATCTAATGGCTGTCTATTAATACCATAATGATAATAAAGTCCAGCTTGAGCACCCCAGCATAGATGCAAAGTAGAAAAAACATTAGTTCTACTCCACTCCATAATAGAACATAACTCTTGCCAGTAATCAACATCCTCAAATGGAATCTGCGCAATTGGTGCGCCAGTGATAATTAGCCCATCAAATTTCTGATGTTTTACTTCATCAAAAGTAGTATAAAAGCTTTCTAAATGTTCACCTGATGTATTCTTTGAATCATGTGTTGAGGCGTGCAAAAAGCTCATCTCTATTTGTAATGGCGTATTTCCTAATAAACGTAATAACTGAGTCTCAGTCTCAACTTTATTTGGCATGAGATTTAAAATTGCAATCTTTAGAGGACGAATATCCTGATTGGCAGCTCTTTCATCTGTCATCACAAAGATGTTTTCATTGTTTAATATTTCAGTTGCGGGTAAATTATTAGGTATTTTTACAGGCATGTTATCCTCCAATTATAAATTTCTTATTGCAGTCTAACAACCAACATGCAATAGAAAATAAGTATACAATTTTATATTTTTTATCTAATAAATTATAGCACACGTTAATGCTAGGATTCTATAACATTGTAAATAAAACCACAATCACCATTAAACTCCTGATAAAATCATCATTGTTATTTATAATAAAATCATACTTTGGGGAAACTTATGTTCATGAAAAAATCTCTTATTACTACTATTGGTCTGGTTACAATTGGGATAAATTCAATTTATCTGTCAGGATGTGCCAACGCTGCATTAGTTACAACGGATCCAAGAAGCATTAGTACAACTACATCAGATCAATATATCAAACGTGATCTAGGAATTGCTTATATGGGAAATGACTATACTAATGATCATATAAGTGTTGATACATACAATCATCAAGTATTATTAACTGGGCAAGTTTCAAGTTATCAACAAAAAAATAAAGCAGTCAACAAAGCTTCAGAAATGAATGGTGTTAAAAAAGTTTATGACTATCTGCAAGTATCTGCTAAGTACAACTCTACAACTATGGAAGATACTGAAATTACAGCTCAAGTAAAAACAAAATTATTTAGCACTAGTAATGTTAATAGTAATGATGTACAAGTTATTACATCTAATGGCGTAGTATATTTGATGGGTATAATTTATAAACCACAATTAAAAAATATGATTGAAGTAACTAGAAGCGTGAGTGGCGTAAAAAATGTGGTTCCAATTGTACAATACAAAAACTCTGATACAAAGACGAACATGCCTTAATATAAAAATAATTTATTTTATATGCTTATAATGAAATCTAAGCCATTTAAAGTACCAGAACTCTCCATTATTCACTAAATAACACTAGGAGATGTAAGCACAATTACAACGTAGCCAAAATTTTTAAATGTAATAAATATCTAAAAACATTGTTACTATATGCTTATTTTATAAACCATAGTTATAATTTACTATATTGGCTACCATTGTGTACAAAATTAATAATCAAATCATTAATAAAAAAGCAGCCAGAAGGCTGCTTTAAATTTAAAATAAAAGTGTTATTGTTGAACACAGTATAAATACGTAAGCGTATAGGCACAACTAGTAGCAGTTGAAGCACTATTACTCCAAAATGCATTTGGAGCACCACTATTCCCAACTGACGTTGTACTACCAGCATTTGAACTCGTCCAATTACCACAGTTGCCCCCTGTTGCACCAACCCAAGTGTATTTATTTGTTATTGTTAATGCTGCAGCTGGCGCATTACCAAGCCCAACTAAATCTCCACTAGTTGCTGTAGCAATAAGAGTAACCGTATTTCCATTTACCTGATAGTAATTTGTTCCAGCAGTAGTAGAGTTATTACCCCATAATAATGCTTTCCAACTACCATTACCAGATCCTAAAGGATTTGCAGAATCATTCTTACATCTGTCATTAGCACCAGCAAAACCGCCTAAAGCCGCATTTGAAGCGCCATTTGTAACAAAAATACATTTCTTCCCGTTAGCACACCCAGCTGGAATGGGATTAGCAACTACAAAACTTTGAGCTGAAGAGGTAACCCCAGCACTTGTAGCTGTAGTTTGATATGTTCCTCCTGGTGCAGTTCCATCATTGGTTAATGTGGTGGTACACGTTGCGCCTGAAGGAGGGACTGCTGTCCATGTACATGCTGAAGCTGTAATACCTGATGCAGGATTACTACTTAATGTGATATTAAGTGTAGGACTCGCCGGCAGCGAACTACCGTACCAGTTACTTAAAGTCACTGTCGTTGCTGCCGAACCAGGAGAGGCTACGCTTGTAATAGATCCAACTGTTAAAGTAGGGTCAGCCACATTCACATCTAATGCTATGCTAGTTGAAGATACAATCGCTTGTAATTGGCTACTTATACCATAATTATAGCTATAACCTAATGCAACAGTTAAGTC